>NZ_JAWDID010000009.1:0-146178 GCF_032464875.1 Allobosea rubneri | reverse complement strand
CCCGTCCCGCAGGTTCCGCTCGAGCCGCAGCCGGTGCAGCCGCCGCCGACCCTTCCGAGTCCATTGCCCGCGCCGCCGACGCAGCAGCAGACCGGCGCGCCCAATCCCAATGCGACGCTGGCCGGCAAGCCGGGCGACCCGTCCGATGTCGACGAGGTCGCGCTCACCGCCCGGCCGGTGCTCACCCTGCCGGGACAATCGAGCTGGGACCAGGGCTTCCAGCGCCTCGCCGAGAGCATCAACCTTCTGCGAGCCGAGGCGACGAAGGCAGGGCTGAAGATCGCCGGGCGGCCGCTGGCGCTGTTCGTCGAAACCGACGACAACGGCTTCAAATTCGAGGCGATGCTGCCGGTCGACCGTGCGCCGGATGCGGCTGCGTCGGGCGGGCTGGCGAGCGGCGTGCGGGCCGGCCTGTCGCCGTCGGGGCGTTCGCTGCGCTTCGTCCATACCGCGCCCTATGACGACATCGATTCGACCTATGAGACGATCACCGCCTATCTTGAGGCCAAGAACATCGTCGTGAAGGACGCTTTCCTCGAGGAGTATGTCGGCGAGCTCAAGGATCCGGGCGACCCGAACCTCGAGATCAACGTCTACGTCCAGCCGAAGTAACGCACGGCCTTGCCGTCATGGTCGGGCCTGTCCCGACCATCCACGTCTTAGTTTCACTGGCCGGATGCGGTGTTCGAGACGTCGATACTCGCCACAGGGGCGAGCATGACGGTCTGCCGGCTTAGACTTCCCAGACCAGCCCGGGCTGCATTGCCCGGAAGCGCTCCGGCGGCAGCCCGGCCTTGTCCAGAGCAACGGTCAGGGCTTCGGCCGGACGGCTGACGCCCTCGTCGGTGAGCTGGAACGTGCCCCAGTGATGGCCGAGCGCCTGCTCCGCGCGCAGGAAGCGCATCACCTCGACCGCCTCTTCAGGATTCATGTGGTTGTCGCCCATGAACCAGCGCGGCTCATAGGCGCCGATCGGCAGCAGCGCGAGGCGGAAGGGCCCGTGCTTTTCCCCGAGCTCGCGATAGAGCGAGCCGTCATGGAAGCCGGTGTCGCCGATATGGAAGAGCTTGCCGGCCGGTGTCTCGATGACGAAGGAGCACCAGAGCGCCATGCGCCGGTCGAAGGCGCCGCGCGCCGACCAGTGATAGCTCGGCACCAAGGTCACGGCGACCTTGTCGGACAGCGTCAGGTGCGTGCCCCAGTCATGGGCTTCGGCCTGGATTGCGGCGTCATGCGCTTTGACGATGCTGTCATTGCCGAGCGGCATGATCATCCGCGGCCGGTCGCGCTGGTGCAGCCGTGCCAGCGTGTCGACATCGAGATGGTCGTAATGGTTGTGGGTCACCAGCACGACGTCGATCTTCGGCAGGTTGGCGAAAGCGATGCCAGGCGCATTCACCCGCTTGGGACCGAAGAAGGAGAAGGGACTCGCGCGCTCCGAATAGACGGGGTCGACCAGGATGTTGAGGCCGGCTGCCTGGAGCAGGAAGGAGGCGTGGCCGAGATGGGCGACGCGCAGGCCTTCGACGCTGGCCGGCGGCACATCCTGCGGCGGCGCCGGGAAGTGTTCCGGGAACTTTTCCTTCTGCCGGTCGCCGGTCTGCCAGCGCAGAAAGTCGAGCAGCCCCTTGGTCACGGGGCGCCCGTCGCTGAAGGTCAGCCCGTTGAAATGGTCGCTGACCGGCCCCTGGTAATAGGGGTTGCGCGAGCGGGCATAGGACGCCCAGGCGACACCGCCGGAGGCGAAAAGCGCGGGGATTCCGAGGAAGCGGAGAAATTTGCGGCGGTTCATGACAGCCGATGTGGGCGGCGATCGGATGGTTTCAAGTCGCAGGCTTGGCGGGAAAGCGGAGGAAACACCTGCGTTCAAGCGTTCTTGATCGCGAAGGCGTGCAGCCAGCGGGTCGGTTCGCCGTCATAGCCGCCGCCGGATTCCGCCGCGATATCGAGGCTGTGCCAGGTCTCGGCGCCATAGGTTGCGCGCAGCCATTCCGCCGAGGGGTAGTTGTAGTAGCGCCCGAAACGATCCCGCCCTTCCGCACCGCCGGCCTTGAAGCTGGCATAGAAGGCACCGCCCGGCCGCAAGGCTGCGTGGACCCTCGCGATGATGGCGGGGAGGGCGGCGCGCGGCACGTGCAGCAGGCAGGCATTGGCCCAGATGCCGTCATAGGCCGCGCTGGCGGCGAGGTCCTCGAAGAGCAGGACCGACACCGACCGACCGAGCCGGAGCGCGGCCTGGGCGGCGAGTTCCGGCGAGCCGTCGGTCGGCGTCACGTCGAAGCCGCGCGCCAGCAGGGCCGCGCTGTCCTGGCCGCCGCCGCAGCCCAGTTCGAGCACCTGCCCACCGGCCGGAAGCAGGCCGGCGAAGCGCTCGATGCGGGCGCGGTCGGCTTGGCGCTCGCGCCCGGCATAGGTCTCGGCTTCTTCGGCGTAGAAGCCGAGCGTCGCGCTGTCACGGGCGGGCATGATGCGCCTCTCAGTGGCTGCCGGAGCGCATCGCGACCGTCGCGATCCCGGCCCCGACCAGCAGGGTGCCGCCGGCCTTGTTGAACAGCCCGATGGCCCGTGGATTGCTGACCACGGAGCGGGCGCGCGAGGCGATCAGCGCGTAGCCGAGCGCGTTGGCGAAGGCGAGGCCGATGAAGGTCGCCTCGAAGATCAGCATCTGCGTCCAGAAATCGGCCTTCGGATCGAGGAATTGCGGCAGGAAGGCGACAAAGAAGGTGATGCCCTTCGGGTTCAGCGCCGTCACCAGCCAGGCATGGCCGAGCATCTTCCACGCCGAAGTCGCATCCTTGCGCGGCTCGGCGTTGAGGCTGCCACCGGCACGGAAGAGCTTGATGCCGAGATAGATGAGATAGGCGGCGCCGATCCATTTCAGGGCGGTGAAGATCGTCGCGGAGGTCGCGAGCAGGGCGCCGACGCCGAGCATGGAGAGGGTCATCGCGGTGAAGTCGCCGAGCGCGACGCCGACCGCCATCGGGAAGGCGGTGCGCCAGCCCTGGCCGAGCGCATAGGAGATCACCAGAAGAATGGTGGGGCCGGGGATGACGAGCAGGACGGCGGTGGCGGCGGCGAAGGCGGCCCAGGTTTCGAAGGTCATGAGGAAAGGCTCCCGTTAAAGACGAGAGCCATCACCAGCCGGGGCGGTTTGTAAAGGGGTGGTTCGGCCGGGCTGACGCAGCGCTCCCAGGCGATGCCGAAAAGTCGAGCCGTCTCGGGAACAGGTCGTTCAGTCTGCGGCGGTCACCCGGTGAAGCGCAATGGACTGGTTTCATGCCCTTGCGTCAGATTGGGGTCGATTTCGAACGAGGCCGCCCATGCCAAAACTGCTCTCGCGCATCCTTCTCGCCGTGATGCTGTGCTTCGCCAGTTCCGTTGCGCAGGCGGAATGGCGCCGGGCCGGGCCGGTCTGGAATCAGGATGATGCGCGCGGCAAGTGCCCTCGTGTCTGCGGCCGCGACGGCTGGGACGGCAATTGGCGCCAGACCGGGCCGGGCTTCGAGGCAGTCTGCAACTGCGTCAGCCGCTGGAGCGGAGGCGGCTACGGGTATGGCTCTGGCGATCGGGGCGTCGATCAGCGCCGCGGCGGCTGGGACAGGCCGCGCGGGCCGCGCACGGTGCAGGTCGACGCGGGGCCGATCTGGCACAATGGCGATGCGCAGAACAAATGCCCCGGCGTCTGCAACAGGGTCGGCCGCTGGAACGGCAACTGGCAGACGATCGGACCGGGGCGTTCGGTCTGCGGCTGCGTCACGCGCTAGCCGCTGGGCTCAGAGCGACGGCCCCCAGCGGAAGGTCGTGGTGCCGCGGCCGCTGGCCGGCACGAGCGGCCCGGCGGAGAGTTCCTGGCGCTTTTCCGGCTCGGCGGCCAGCACGATCGTCCACCACGCGCCGTAGCGGGTCTGCGGATTCTTGGCGAGGGCGATGCCCATGCGCGTCGCCTGCGGCATGACAAGGTTGGCGGCGTGGCCGGAGGATTTCTTCCAGCCTTCGAAGGCTTCCTGCGTCGAGAAATAGCCGGCGCCGAGGTTCTCGGCCGCGCGCACCGTGTCCAGGCCGGCGGCATGGACGCGCGTGTTGAAGGTGCCGGCAGCGTCATGCGAGAGGCTGTCATTTGCCGCCATCGCATCGGCCTGGCGCTGGGCCATGGTGGTCAGCGCCGGGTCGAGCCGAACCGCGCCGAGGCCGCGCTCGGCGCGATGGGCGTTGAGGATGCGGACCGCTTCGGCCGAATCGAGCCTGACGGCGGCGAGGCGTTCCTGCCGCTTTGCATTCGGTGCGGCGGTCTCGCGCTGCTGGGTGGCACAGCCGGCCAGCAACAGGGCGGTCAGAAGGGCTGCGCCCGAACGTGTCATCATGCTCATCGATCTTTGTCCGTCCCGCCGCATGCGGGCAGCGGGACGGCCTAATGCCGGATTCGGGCAAGAATGTCGCTGCTCTTGATAATGTCGCGGCGCTCAGCCGCGTCCGCCGTCGATGACGCGGCAAAGCGCGGCGCGCGTATAGGCTTCCGGCGCGACCTGGCCCTGCTGGACGACGAAGGCGGCATCGACGCGGGTGCCGCCGCCGCTTTTGCGGGCGGTGATGCGCAAGGTCTGCGGGCGGCCGGAGCCGGAGGTCTCCTGCACGGCGAGCACCGAGCTCGTGGCCTTGTCGATGCGGATATCGGCGAAGCCTTCGGCCGAGACCGCAGCGGCGAGGTCCTTGAGCACCGCGGCCGGGGCACGCTTGGCGATGCTGTCCCAGGTCTTGTAGGTCAGGCCGGTCAGCATCGGCGTACCGACCACGGAAAAATTGCCCTCGCAGGACTGGGCCTGCGCCTGGGCGAGGCCGAGCGCCAGCATTGTCGCGGTGGTAGCCAAGAGCTTCATGTCGTCTCCGTCGTGGGTTGAGCAGGGTCGCTTTGGGGGCACAGAAAGACGGCCGCGCGAGGTGTGCTCGCCGGCAGCCGCTGCGCTATTGTGGCGTTTAGCTTGACTTTCGCCGCAATCTTCCGCTTTAAGGCGCCATCCGTTTCGCCGCATCGACGAGACTTCATCCGCCGACCGGGCCGCTCGCATGAGCCCTATGAGCCCGGAGGTCAACGCCCGACAGCGCGTCTGCGCCCTCGGGCGCGAAACCGCTTGGGGGCTGAGGCTGGTTCGGCCGGCATTTGAGGCAGTAAGCAGGAACGCATGTTCGGCACGCTGAGCGACAGACTCTCCGGCATCCTCTCGGGCCTGACCCGCAGGGGTTCGCTGACCGAGGACGACGTCAACGCCGCGCTGCGCGAGGTCCGCCGCGCCTTGCTCGAGGCCGACGTCGCGCTCGAGGTCGTCCGCTCCTTCACCGACAAGGTCCGTGAGCGCGCCGTCGGCGCCGAGGTGCTGAAGTCGGTCACGCCCGGCCAGCAGGTCATCAAGATCGTCAACGACGTCCTGATCGACACGCTCGGCGGCGAGGGCGAAGGCATCACCTTCGACGCGGTGCCGCCGGTGCCGATCCTGATGGTGGGTCTCCAGGGCTCCGGCAAGACGACTTCGACCGCGAAGATCGCCAAGCGCCTGACCGACCGCAACAAGAAGCGCGTCCTGATGGCTTCGCTCGATACGCGGCGCCCGGCCGCGATGGAGCAGCTCGCGGTGCTGGGCCAGCAGGTCGGCGTCGAGACGCTGCCGATCATCGCCGGCCAGAGCGCCGTGCAGATCGCGCGGCGCGCGGTCGAGGCGGCGAAGCTCGGCGGCTACGACGTCGTCATGCTCGACACGGCCGGCCGCGTCACGCTCGACGAGGCGCTGATGGCCGAGGTCGCCGAGGTCAAGGCGGCGACGAATCCTCATGAAGTCCTGCTCGTCGCCGATGCGCTGACCGGCCAGGACGCGGTCAATACCGCCCGCGCCTTCGACGGCCGGGTGGGGCTGACCGGCATCGTGCTGACCCGTATGGACGGCGATGGCCGCGGCGGTGCGGCGCTTTCGATGCGCGCCGTCACCGGCAAGCCGATCAAGCTCGTCGGCACGGGCGAGAAGACCGACGCGCTCGAGGATTTCCATCCCTCGCGCGTCGCCAACCGCATCCTCGGCATGGGCGACATCGTCGGTCTGGTCGAGAAGGCGGCAGCCACCGTCGATGCCGACAAGGCGCAGGAGCTGGCGCAGCGCCTCGCCAAGGGCAATTTCGACCTTAGCGACCTGCGCTCCCAGCTCCAGCAGATGGAGAAGATGGGCGGTCTCGGCGGTCTGATGGGCATGATGCCCGGTATGGCGCAGATGAAGAACCAGCTCGCCAACGCCAAGATGGACGACAAGGTCATCGGCCGGCAGATCGCGATCATCAACTCGATGACGCCGGCCGAGCGCAAGAATCCCGACCTGCTCAAGAACAGCCGCAAGAAGCGCATCGCCGCCGGCTCCGGCACCTCTCCGGAGGCGATCAACAAGCTGCTCAAGATGCACCGTCAAATGGCTGACATGATGAAGCAGATGGCGAAGCAGAAGGGCGGCATGCTCGGCAAGCTCGGCCAGATGTTCGGGCTCGGTGGCGGCATGGGCGGCCTGCCCGGCGGCATGCCCGATCCCTCGAAGATGGACCCGGCGCAGCTCGCCGAGCTCCAGAAGCAGCTCGGTGCCGGCGGGGGACTTCCCTCTCTGCCTCCGGGTGGCTTTCCGGGCCTGCCCAAGGGCGTCACCCCGCCCGCCGGCATGATGCCGAAGTTGCCGGGCCTCGGCGGCGGCCTGCCCGGTCTCGGCAACCCCTTCGGGAAGAAGAAGTGATTCCCGTTCTGGAAACGGAACGGCTGGTTATGCGCGGCTGGAAGGCCGACGATTTCGATGCCATGGCCGCCTTCCTGGCCGATGAGGCGCTGACGCGCTTCGTCGGTGGAGCGAGCGGCCGGGAGGATGCCTGGCGGCGTTTCGCCAGCATGGTCGGGCACTGGATGCTGCGCGGCCATGGCCTCTGGGCGCTCGAGGCGAAGGACGATCGCCGCGTCGTCGGCTGGTGTGGCCTGCTCTCTCCGGAGGGCTGGCCCGAGCCCGAGATCGGCTGGAGCCTTTTCGCGGGCGAGCACGGGCGCGGTTATGCGACCGAGGCAGCCCTGCGTGCCCGTGACTATGCCTATCGTGACTTGGGATGGACGACGCTGATGAGCCTCATCCATTCCGACAATCGACCCTCGATCCGCGTGGCCGAACGTCTCGGCGCCGGGTTCGAGAAACCCTTCGTGATCCGTGGTTCGGAGGTCGGCATCTACCGGCACCCGGCCCCCGAGCCAGCGAAATCGATACCTGCAAACCTGAACTGACTGGAGAAGACCATGTCCCTCAAGATCCGCCTGACCCGTGGCGGCGCCAAGAAGCGCCCCTATTACCGCATCGTCGTCGCCGACGCCCGCTCGCCGCGCGATGGCCGCTTCATCGAGAAAATCGGCGCCTATGACCCGATGAAGGCGAAGGATTCGCCGGAGCGCGTCGTGCTCGACATCGAGAAGGCCCAGGCTTGGCTCGCCAAGGGCGCCCAGCCGACCGACCGCGTCCTGCGCTTCCTCGATGCCGCCGGCATCGCCAAGCGCCCGTCGCGCAACAACCCGAAGAAGGCCGAGCCGGGCGAGAAGGCCAAGGAGCGCGCCGCCGCCAAGGCCGAGAAGGCCGGCGCTTCGGCTGACGCCGAGGCGTGAGCTTCGTGATGTCGATGCAGCTTCCGGGCGAGGCAGCGCTTCGCCTCGGGAGTTTCTTCGCAAGGGATGCCCGGGCTCTGCCCGGGGATGATGCATCGTGACTGCTGACGAACTCGTGCTGCTCGGCATTGTCGGCGCGCCGCATGGCGTGCGCGGCGAGGTCCGGATCAAGGCCTTCACCGGCGATCCGCTGGCGCTCGCCGAGTACGGTCCGCTCACCGACGAGAAGGGGCGGCGCTTCGAGATCGCGGCTTTGCGCCCTGCCAAGGAAGTGGTCGTCGCGCAGATCAAGGGCGTGACCAGCCGCGAGGGCGCCGAGACACTGAATGGCGTCAAGCTCTTCGTCGAGCGCTCCCGCCTGCCCGAGCCCGAGGACGAGGACGAGTTCCTGCAGACCGATCTCGTCGGCTGCTCGGTTATCGGTCCCGATGGAGCGACCCTCGGGACCGTCACCGCCGTCGCCAATTACGGCGCGGGCGACCTGCTCGACATCGAGACGCCGGATGGCCGCTCGGTGCTGATGCCCTTCACCAAGGCCTTCGCGCCGCGGATCGACATCGCCGGAAAGCGGATCGAGACGCTGCCGCCGGCCGGCCTGTTCGAGGACGACGATGCTGCGTAACATGCCGGCCAAGGCCCTGATCTTCGACATGGACGGCACCATAGTCGACAATATGCGCTTCCATGACGATGCCTGGGAGCAGTGGTATGGCGGCCGCGGCCTGCCCTTCGAGCGCGCGACCTTCTCGGCGCAGACCGCGGGCATGGCGATCTCCGACATCATCGGCCCGCATTTCCCCGGCGCCGATGCGGCCGAGCTCGACCGGCTCGCCGAGGAGAAGGAGAGCCTTTACCGCGAGACCTACCGTCCGCATGTCGCGCCCATCAGTGGTCTCGTCGACCTGCTCGTCCGGGCGCGTGACCATGGCGTGCCGATGGCGGTGGGAACCGCTGCGGCACCGGCCAACATCTCGCTGATCCTCGACACGCTCGTCCTGCGCGAGCGCTTTGCGACCATCGTCTCGCCGAGCCAGGGCTATCCCGGCAAACCACATCCCGACATGTTCCTCGTCGCCGCCGAGCGGATGGGCGTCGATCCGGCAGACTGCATCGTCTTCGAGGACGCGCCGAACGGCGTCGAGGCGGCGCGGCGTGCCGGCATGCGCGCGGTCGCGCTCCTGACCATGCTGGACGCCGAGGCCTTCGCCGGCTTCGACAACGTCATCGCCAGCGTGCCGGACTTTTCCGCGCTGGACGGGCTGCCGGCTCTGCGCTTCGCCTGACGTACGAAGGGCCGGTTCGCCTCCGGTCCCGCGGATTTGCCCTGAGGCCGCAACCACGGCTATGGTCCGGCACCGTGAAGCAGGCGCACTGTACCAGCTGCATCGCGTCCCCGCGCCACTGAGCCGAGGGACCAAGACCGGTGGGCATCGGCTAGGCCGAGCGCCCGCTTTTGCCATGTCTTCCAGCCGGTGGCGCTCGCGAGCGCACGGCTTTGCGAGCAGAGCTTCATGACCAACTATTTTGAAAGCCCCTTCAAGGGCATCCCGCTGACGCAACAGGTCCGCCATCCCAACATCGTCGTCGGGCGCTACAGCTATTATTCCGGCTATTATCACGGGCACAGCTTCGACGATTGCGCCCGTTATCTGCTCCCGAACGAAGGTGCCGACCGGCTGATCGTCGGCAGCTTCTGTTCGATCGGTTCGGGCGCCGCTTTCATCATGGCCGGCAATCAGGGCCACCGGAACGAGTGGGCGAGCACCTTCCCGTTCCATTATCTGCCGGATCAGCCGCATTTCGCGGCCGCGCGCGACGGCTACCTGCCGGCGGGCGACACCGTGATCGGCAACGATGTCTGGATCGGCTCCGAAGCGATCATCATGCCGGGCATCACGATCGGCCATGGCGCGGTGATCGGGACGCGGGCGCTGGTGACCCGCGATGTCGAGCCCTACGCCATCGTCGGCGGCAATCCGGCGAAGCTGATCCGCAAGCGCTTCGACGAGGCGAGGATCGCGATGCTGCTGGAAATAGCGTGGTGGGACTGGAGCGATGAGCATCTGCGCGACGCCATGCCCCTGCTGACCAGCGCCGACATCGAGGGGCTGCACGCCCATTGGTGCGCGTGCGTCCGGGAAAAGGGCGCCGCATAGCGCACCCCGGGCATGGCACGGAGCGATGGCTGCGCCGCGCTGATGACGCGGCCGTCGTTTCGTGCCAGCAGAGGGCATGACCTTCCATGCCTCGATCCTGACGCTCTACCCCGACATGTTCCCGGGCCCGCTCGGCGCCTCACTGGCCGGCGAGGGCCTGCGCAGCGGGCTTTGGTCGCTCGACACTCACCAGATCCGCGACCACGGCATCGGCCGGCATCGCAATGTCGACGACAATCCGGCCGGAGGCGGCGCCGGCATGGTGCTGCGCTGCGACGTGCTGGCGGCGGCGATCGATGCCGCGGTCCCTGCCGAGGATCCGCGGCCGCGGCTGCTGATGTCGCCGCGCGGGCGCAGGCTCGACCAGCGCATGGTCCGGGATTTCGTGGCGGGCGAGGGCGTCGTCATCGTCTGCGGGCGTTTCGAGGGCGTCGACGAGCGCGTCATCGAGGGGCGCGGCCTGACCGAGGTCTCGATCGGCGACTACATCCTCTCCGGCGGCGAGATGGCGGCGATGGTGCTGCTCGATGCCTGCGTCCGGCTGATTCCCGGCGTGATGGGCAAGCAGGCTTCCGGGCAGGAGGAGAGCTTCGAGAACGGGCTGCTCGAATACCCGCATTACACCAGGCCGCGCGAATGGGAGGGCAGGGGCCTGCCCGAGGCGCTGCTCTCGGGCGACCATGCCCGCATCGCACGCTGGCGGCGCGAGCAGGCGGAGAAGATCACGCGGGAGCGGCGGCCGGATTTGCTGAAGCCGTAAGCTCAGCTCTCCCGGAGGCGGTCTAGTCGTCCCGGACAAGCCAGCTTTTGGCGGTGCCGATCCGGGACCCATGCCTCAGCTTCTATCGGAGAGGCTCAGGCATGGGTCCCGGGTCTGTGCTTCGCTCCGCCCGGGACGACAGGCGTAGGTCGCCCGGCGCTTCACGGATAAGTCTTCACCGGCAGGTTCTCGCTGAGCCAGCCCTTGTCCCGGGGATTGCCGAGCAGGCCGCCGCGGACGTCGACGACATCGCGCCAGCCGCGGCCCGCGAGCTTGCGTTGCAGGCTGGACGAGCGGTTTCCGGTCCGGCAGATCAGCGCGATCGTCTTGCCGGGATTGTCGAGCTTCACGCCGGCGAGGCGGGCCTCGAAGCCGCTGCCTTCCATGTCGAGCCTGATCGCGCCCTCGGGCACGCCGGTATCGGCCCATTCCTCGGGGGTGCGGATGTCGACGAGGACGAGGCGGCCAGCCTTCGCGGCCTCATGCGCCTCGCGCACCGAGAGCGAGGGATCGGGCGCCTGGGCACGGCCGTGGGCCGGCAGAAGGAGCATGGCAGCGACGGCGAGTAAGGCGCGGCGTTTCATGCCGGAGCGTTAGCGAATGCGCGTCGTGCCGGCAATTCACGATGCCCGGAAGCGGCGCGCAACGACTGCGGCGCTCAGCCGCGCGTCGGGCGAAACCCGGTCCGATCCGCCTCGGTAATCTCGCGCAGCACCCTGCAGGGGACACCCGCCGCGATCACGCCGGCCGGAATGTCGCGCGTCACGACGCTGCCGGCACCGACGATGCTGTCGTCGCCTATGCTGACGCCCTGGTTGATCTGGACGCCGCCGCCGACCCAGACTCGGTTGCCGATGGTGACGGGCCTTGCATAGCAGCCGCCGGCGATCCGCTCGGCAGGGTCGATCGCATGGTTGGCGGTATAGATGCCGACACGGGGGCCGAGCAGGACGTTGTCGCCGATGGTGATCTCGGCGCCGTCCAGCATGACGCAGTCGAAATTGGCGTAGAAGCTGCGGCCGATCGAGATGTTGAAGCCGAACTCGCAGCGGAAATTCGGCTCGAACAGCGCGCCCTCGCCGACCTCGCGCAGGAAGGCGCGCAGCAGCGCCTCGCGTTCCGCAGCCGGCTGGCCAAAGCTGCGATTATAGGCGTCGGTCAGGCCGACAGCGCGGGCCCGCGCCGCGATCAGCTCGGGCGAAAGGTCGTCATACATGCGCCCGGACAGCATCAGGGCGCGCAGTTCTTCGAGATTCATCGCGGAATGAGACGAGGCCGGCGCCTGGAGCGCCGGCCTCGACCCTCAATGTCAGCGCAGCTCGGCGCAGAAGCGCTGGATGCGGCGGCAAGCCTCTTCCAGCGTCTCGTCGGCGGTGGCGTAGGAGATACGGAAGTTCGGGCCGAGACCGAAGGAGGAGCCGTGCACGGCGGCGACGGATTCGGTCTCGAGCAGGCCGAGCACCAGGTCCTCGTCGGTCTCGATCTTCTTGCCGTTCGGCATGGTCTTGCCGATCAGTTCCGAGCAGTCCGGATAGACGTAGAAGGCGCCTTCCGGCGTCGGGCACTTCAGGCCGCGGGTCTGGTTCAGCATCGAGACGACGAGGTCGCGACGGCGCTCGAACGCCTTCTTGAACACCGGCAGATGGTCCTGCGTGCCATTCAGCGCCTCAACGGCGGCCCATTGCGAGATCGCCGAGGTGCCCGAGGTCTGCTGGCCCTGCACGGTGTCCATCGCGGTGATCAGCTGCTGCGGGCCGGCCGCGTAGCCGATGCGCCAGCCGGTCATCGCATAGGACTTCGAGACGCCGTTCATGGTGAGCGTGCGCTCGTACAGGCCGGGCTCGACCTGGGCCGGGGTGACGAACTGGAACTCGCCATAGACCAGATGCTCGTACATGTCGTCCGAGAGGATCCAGACATGCGGATGCCGCATCAGCACGTCGGTGAGCTTCTTCATCTCGTCATGGGTATAGGCCGCGCCCGAGGGGTTCGAGGGCGAGTTCATGATCACCCATTTGGTCTTCGGCGTGATGGCGCGCTCGAGCTCTTCCGGCTGGAGCTTAAAGTTGTCCTCGATGCGGGTGTTGGCGAAGGTCGCCTTGCCGCCGCAGAGCTGGACCATGTCGGGATAGCTGACCCAGTAGGGCGCGACGCAGATCACCTCGTCGCCGGGGTTCAGCGTGGCGAGCAGCGCGTTGTAGATGACGTGCTTGCCGCCGGTCGAGACGATGGTCTGGCCGGGCTTGTAGTCGAGCCCGTTCTCGCGCTTGAACTTGGCGGCGACGGCCTCGCGCAGCTGTGGGATGCCGGCGACCGGCGTGTACTTCGTCTCGCCGCGGCGGATGGCGGCGATCGCCGCCTCCTTGATATTGTCCGGCGTGTCGAAATCGGGCTCGCCGACGGAGAGCGAGATCACGTCTTTGCCCTGCGCTTTCAGGTCGCGCGCCTTCTGCGTGATGGCGATGGTCGCAGACGGCTTCACGCGCTTCAGGGCGTCGGCAAGGAAAGCCATGATCCATATCTCCG
This sequence comes from Allobosea rubneri, assembly GCF_032464875.1. Taxonomy (NCBI): domain Bacteria; kingdom Pseudomonadati; phylum Pseudomonadota; class Alphaproteobacteria; order Hyphomicrobiales; family Alloboseaceae; genus Allobosea; species Allobosea rubneri. The sequence goes on along the minus strand of NZ_JAWDID010000009.1, from coordinate 133,079 downwards.
GGAGCTTGCAGGGCGCGCCTTCAGGCGCGGGCGTGGTTTAGGACCCAAGCGCCGGTACCGCAAGCGCAACTCCTTGATATCGGCCAGAAGCAACGCGAATGACCGATCGCGTCCCGCCGGGTGGCGCGTATCAGCCGGCCTCCGCCAGGCGCTGGCGTCGGCGCCGCACCGTCGAGACGGCGACGGCGTTCCAGCGCGGGCGGCCATAGCAGGGGAAGCCGCGGCGGTTGAGCCGACGGGCGATATCGGCGGGATCATGGATGCCGGCTTCGACGAGCTGGTCGATCAGCGCGCCCGCGGCCTCCAGGAAGATTTCGAGCAGCGCGCGCTCCAAAGCGCGCGCTGCCCGCTCGGCATGACGGGGATGGGTCAGTGGATGCCTGTGCCGAAGGAGGGTTCGACCGGGGCGGGCGAGAGCAGCACGGCATTGGCATGCCCGCCCTCGTAGAGCGCGAAGCGCATCGCCTCCTTCTGGTCGCGGAAGATGCCTTCGCTGCGGCCTTCGAGATCGCGCGCCACCCAGAAGCCGCGCTTCGACTGGCCGACGAGAAAGAGGTGGCTTTCGGCGCCGAGCGGCAGCGGAGATTTGGAACGGGGCATGGCGGGTCTCAATTCGGCAAAGCGAGCCAGGCGCGCAGGCCGATGAAGCCGGCCGCGGCGAGCGCGAAGACCGCGAGCGCGACCATCTCGGCGCAGAGGATGCCGACCATCGGGCGCTTATGGGCGAGGCTGGCGTAGACGGCGTGGGCGCGCCGCTGCTGGGAATTGCGTTTGAGGGCAGTTTCAGTCGACATTTCGACCTCCGTTGAGGTCCTTGGATGTATGTCCGACGCCGATAAGGCCGCCATGCGGAAGGTGCGGCCGGGCATAAGGCCGGCATAAGGACCGGCTTGCATGCGCGCTTAGTCCCTGCGATGGCCCTCTCCATGGACGAGAGCCCCAAGACCATTGCGATCTATGTCGATGCCGACGCCTGCCCGGTGAAGCCGGAGATCTACCGTGTCGCCGAGCGGCACAGGTTGAAGGTCTTCGTCGTCGCCAACAGCTTCATGCAGGTGCCGCGCGAGCCCTGGATCGAGCGCGTCATCGTCTCCGACGGCTTCGATGCGGCCGATAACTGGATCGCCGAGCGGGTCTCGCGCGGCGCGATCGTGATCACCGCCGACATCCCATTGGCTGACCGTTGCCTCAAGGCCGGCGCCGACGTGATCGGCCCGACCGGCAAGCCCTTCACCGAGGCCTCGATCGGCATGGCGCTGGCGACACGCGACATGATGGAGGATCTGCGCGCGATGGGGGCGGCGAGCGGCGGGCCGAAACCGTTCTCGCCGAAGGACCGCTCGGCCTTCCTGCAGGCGCTCGACCTTGCGATCCAGCGCCTGAAGCGGGCGGGGTTCGCAGCCTAGATATCCCCGAAATCGCCGCCGCGGCCCTTGCCGGCGGCGAAGCGGCCCGCGCCTGCCGCCCCCTCCGTCGCGATGGTCTGGACGCCGCCTTCCCATTCGCGGGCCAGAGCCTCGCGCACGGGCAGGCCATGGCCGGCGATCGCGTTTTTGCGGTCGGCCAGCATTGCCCCTTGCGGAAAGCGCGCGATCTGCTGCGCCATCGCCTCGGCGGCGGCTCGGGTCTGGCCACGGCCGACGACCTGCTCGCAAAGTCCGATGCGAAGCGCCTCCTGCGCCTCGACCTTGCGGCCGGTCATGATGATCTCCAGGGCCCGGCCCTGGCCGACGAGGCGCGGCAGGCGCACCGTGCCGCCATCGATCAGCGGGATGCCCCAGCGCCGGCAATAGACGCCGAAATAGGCGTCATGCGCCATGATGCGGACGTCGCACCAGAGCGCGAGTTCCATGCCGCCGGCCACGGCCGGCCCCTCGACGGCGGCGATCAGCGGCTTGTTCATCTCTAGCCGCGACGGGCCCATCGGTCCGCACGGCGCGGGGGCGTCGCCCTCGGGAAAGGCGAGGCCGTCGACGATCTCGCTCCGGAAGCGCCCGGCATCGGTGAAGGCCTGGGCATATTTCAGGTCCCAGCCGGCGCAGAAGGCGCCGCCTTCGCCCCAGAAGACGATCGCCGCCGTCGCCGGGTCGGCATCGAGTTCCTGGAAGGCTTCCGTCAACGCGACGGCGCTGTCCGGGTCCATGGCGTTGCGCGCTTCGGGGCGGCTATGGATCACGGTCGCAACCTTGCCCTGGCGTTCGATGCGGACGGTCATGCGGCATTCCTCCCTGGAGTCCGTTCCGATCAGATCGATCCAGTCTGATCGGACCCGGCTCTTACTTCTTTGGTCGCAGGCTACAGGCAGCAGTGCCGCGCCCGCCAGTGCTGGACGCATCGGCGCTTTGCCCGTAATCCTCGGCCCAACGCCCGTGGCTTCATCGGGCTTCCGGGAGGAATTTGATGACGCTTACCCGCCGTTCCACGCTCGGCCTCGTCGCCGGCGCCGTCTTCGCTCCGGCCATTGCCCGGGCGCAGAGCTTCCCGTCCAAGCCGATCACCCTGGTCGTTCCCTATCCGGCCGGCGGGCCGACCGATGCGATCGCGCGTTTCGTGGCGCAGGAAATGTCGACGACGATCGGTCAGAGCGTCGTGGTCGACAACCGTGCCGGTGCCTCGGGCGCGGTCGGCACGCGCGCCGTCGCCAAGGCCGATCCGGACGGCCACACCTTCATCTTCGGCAACAATCAGACGCATGGGAACAACATGTTCCTGCTGAAGGAGCCGGGCTATGACGCGGTCAAGGACTTCGCGCCGGTCGCCGGCGTCGGCGCCTTCGAGCATGCCTTCGTCGTGCGCAACGACCTGCCGGCCAAGAACATCGCCGAGCTGATCGCGCTCGCCAAGGCCGAGCCGGACAAGCTGAACTACGGCTCGACCGGCGTCGGCTCCGGCTCGCATCTCGCCATGGAGCTGTTCATGCAGCGCACTGGCATCAGGATGACGCATGTGCCATTCCGCGGCGCGGCGCCGCTGGTGCAGGAGATCATCGGCGGGCGCATCGACATCGCCAATTCGACGCTGCCTTCGGTGCTCGAGCAGATCAATGCCGGCACCCTGCGGGCGCTCGCTCTCGCCTCGCCGGAGCGCAACCCGCGTGCCAAGGACATCCCGACCCTGCGCGAGCAGGGCGTCAGCAATGCCGACGCCGATAGCTGGGCAGCCTTCTTCGCGCCGGCGGCGACCCCGGCGCCGGTGCTGGAGAAGCTGTCGCAGTCTGTGATGGCGGCGATCGCCAAGCCCGAGATCACCGAGAAGATCCTGAAGCTCGGCTTCACGCTGAAGGTGCGCGACCCCGCCGCCTTCAAGCCCTACCATCTCCAGGAAATCGCGACCTGGGAGAAGATCATCAAGGAAGCCGGCGTGAAGCCGGAGTGATCTAGTTTCAGGCTTTGATACCCGCAGCCCTCATCCTGAGGAGCGATCGCAGATCGCGTCTCGAAGGATGCTTCCAGCGTGCTCTGCAACATCCTTGGAGACGCCGCTGCGCGGCTCCTCAGGATGAGGGCTGCGGTTCTTTCGGGAGGACTGCATGAACCTGATGCCCAAGCTCGCCGCCCGCGCCGAGGCCGGCCGCCCTGTTCGCTGTGCCCTGATCGGGGCCGGTAAGTTCGGCTCGATGTTCCTGGCCCAGGTGCCGCATATCGACGGACTAGAGGTCGCGGTGATCGCCGACCTCGATCCCGAGCGGGCGCGTAACGCCTGCCGCACGGTCGGCTGGGACGAGGCCCGCCTGGGGCAGACGCGCTTCGTCGCGGACGGGCTCGAAGCGGCGCAGGCGGATGGCGTCGAGGTGGTGATCGAGGCGACCGGGCATCCGGCCGCCGGAGCACGCCACGCGCTCGCGGCCATCGCGGCCGGGCGCCATGTCGTGATGGTCAATGTCGAGGCCGACGTGCTGGTCGGCCCGGTACTGGCGGCGAAGGCCAGGGCAGCCGGCGTGGTCTATTCGATGGCTTATGGCGACCAGCCGGCGCTGGTTTGCGAGATGGTCGACTGGGCGCGGGCGGCCGGTTTTACCGTCGCCGCCGCCGGCAAGGGCACGAAGTACCTGCCGGCCTATCACCAGGTCACGCCGGACGGGGTCTGGGGGCACTACGGGCTGACGCCGGAGGCGGCCAAGGCCGCCGGCATGAACCCGCAAATGTTCAACTCCTTCCTCGACGGCACCAAGTCGGCGATCGAGATGGCGGCGATCGCCAATGCCTGCGGGCTCGACGTGCCGGAGAACGGGCTTTCCTTCCCGCCCTGCGGCGTCGACGATCTCGCCCATGTGCTGCGGCCGAAGGCGGTCGGCGGCCAGCTCGAGCGCGACGGCATGGTCGAGGTGGTGTCCTCGCTGGAGCGCGATGGGCGCCCGGTCTTCCGCGACCTGCGCTGGGGCGTCTATGTCGTGCTGAAGGCGCCGAACGCCTATGCCGCCGCCTGCTTCAAGCAATACGGACTGCCGACTGATTCCGGCGGCCTTTACGCGGCGATGTACAAGCCCTTCCATTTGATCGGGCTCGAACTCTCGATCTCGGTGCTGAATGCCGCGCTGCGCGGCGAGGCGACCGGCGCGACGCGCGGCTGGCGCGGCGACGCGGTCGCGACAGCCAAGCGCGCGCTCAAGGCCGGCGAGACGCTGGACGGTGAGGGCGGCTACACCGTCTACGGCAAGCTGATGTCGGCCGCCGCGAGTCGCGCCGCCGGCGCCCTGCCGATCGGGCTTGCCCACCACGTCAAACTGAAGCGCGACGTTGCGGCGGGGGCCGTGGTGACGGCGGACGACGTCGTGCTCGACGAAGCCTCGCAGATCGTCGCGCTGCGCCGGGAACTCGCGACGCTGTCCTGACGTGGCGTTCCGATAGGGCAGACTTTAACCATCGCGATTGACCGCGCCTTAAGCCGGTCCGGCCTAGAACGGGCCGGGCCGACGGGGGGTCGGCAGATGGCGAAGGGGAAAGCGGTGAGCATCCGCGCAAGCATCGCGAGCTGGACGCTGATCTTCGGAGTGCTGCTGGTCAGCCTCGCCTGGCTGCCTTTCACCAATGTCTCCATCGTACCCCTGTCGCTGATCGGCCCCTTCGCGGCCGGCATCGCCTGCGCGCTGCTGGCGGGCTACTACCGGACCTATCGCGCCGAGACCAAGCTCGCCGATGCGCTGGACTGCATGGGCCAGGTCATGGCCTTCATGATCGCCGGCGTCCTGCTGTCCTATCTCGCATCCACGCTCAATTTCCCCGAGCAGGATGCCGCATTCTATGCGCTGGATCGCAGCCTCGGTCTCGATTGGCTGGCCTATCTGAAGGCGGTCGATGCCCGGCCCTGGCTCGGAACGATCCTGGGCCTGGCTTATGCCAGCATCCTGCCCCAGATCATCATCCTGGTCATCGTACTGGCCTTTTCCGGTCGAGGTGACGCGGCACGGGTCATGGTTCTCGCCATGATGCTGGCGGCGCTGATTTCGATCGCCATCTCTGCCGTACTGCCGGCAGTGGCGATGTTCGTCCATCTCGGCCTGACGCCGGCGGACTATCCCAATCTCAATCCGGGCGCGGCCTTCGTCCATGTCGCCGACATCAAGGCGCTGCGCTCCGGCGCGCCGTTTCTCGTCGACCTGTCCAGGACGGAAGGCATCATCACCTTTCCGTCCTATCACGCCGCCATCGCCCTGCTGATGCTGCTCGCCGGCTGGGCCCATCCCTGGCTGCGTTGGCCCTTCCTGGTGCTCAACCTGCTGATGATCGCCTCGACGCCGATCGACGGAGGCCACTATTTCGTCGACGTCTTTGCTGGGCTCGCCATCGCGCTGCTGTGCCATGTCGCTGCGCGCCGCTTCCTCGCCGCCAGTTCGTTCAAGCCGGCGACGCGCCCAGCCGAGATCTCCCCGGTTCTGGCGGGTTCCCAGCCCGGATAGGCCGCCGAAACGCGCTTCCGCCGTTGTCCCGATCGTCGCCCGGCCTATGTAAGGAGGCCAAGTGGGCAATGGAGGCCATATGCGCGGGATCGTCTCAGCTTTGATCGTGATTTCCGGGTTTGTCGCCAATCCGGCGATGGCCCAGCAGCGCTACCCGTCCAGCGCCGGCGAATTGCTGGTCGAGACCGTGGCCGGCGGGTTGGAAAACCCCTGGGGCCTCGCCTTCCTGCCCGATGGCCGCATGCTGGTGACTGAGCGGCCGGGGCGGCTGCGGCTGGTCTCGGTGGACGGCAAGCTCTCGGCGCCGCTCTCCGGGGTGCCCAATGTCACCGGGCGCGGCCAGGGCGGCCTGCTCGATGTCGTGCTCGATCCCGGTTTCGCGCAGAACCGCCTCGTCTATCTCTCGTTCTCCGAGCCACGGGCCGGCGGCAACGGCACCAGCGTGGTGCGCGGCCGGCTGAACGCGGCCGGTACGGCGCTGGAAGGGACGAATGTGATCTTTCGGCAGATGCCGACGGTCAACAGCAACATGCATTTCGGATCGCGGCTGGTGTTCGACCGGACGGGCGCGCTCTTCGTCACCACGGGCGACCGCTACAGCCAGCGCGACCAGGCCCAGAACCCCGAGAACCATATCGGCAAGGTCATCCGTATCCGCCCGGAGGGCGGGGCGGCGGAAGGCAATCCGAAGAAGCCGGGCTGGCAGCCGGAAGTCTGGTCGATCGGCCACCGGAACGTTCAGGGAGCTGCGCTCCATCCCCAGAGCGGGCAGCTCTGGACCGTCGAGCACGGCGCGCGCGGCGGCGACGAGATCAACACCCCGAAGGCCGGGCTGAACTATGGCTGGCCGGTGATCACCTATGGCATCGACTATTCCGGCCTTCGGATCGGCGAGGGCACCTCCAAGGCCGGGTTGGAGCAACCGCTCTTCTACTGGGATCCGTCGATCGCGCCCTCGGGCGCCGTCTTCTACACCGGTGACCGCTGGCCGGCCTGGAAGAACTCGCTCTTCGTCGGCGCGCTCGCCGGCCAGATGCTGGTCCGCGTCTCGACGCAGGGCGAAAGGGTGACCGGCGAGGAGCGGCTGCTGACAGATATCGGCGAGCGCATCCGCGACGTCCGGCAAGGGCCGGACGGCTACCTCTACCTGCTCAGCGACGATGCCAAGGGCAAGATCCTGCGGGTCCGCCCGGCGCGCTGAGTCTCACGGCCCGCAATCCCATTCGCGCTCGACGACGAAGACCTTGCGGGTCGAAAGCTGCCCGCGCGTGTCGTAGAGGTCGCCCTGATAGTATTCGGTGCCGGACGCGTCGCGCACGCTGCGCTCGACTTGCAGCGACCAGCCATAGCCGACATGGTTCGGCGCCTTCCAGTCGCGATGGATGTTGGCCGGCGAGGCCGAAGCGAGGATGCGGGCGTTCTCGTCGCTCGGCGAGCAGGTCGGCCCGGCAAGGGCCGGGGCGGCGGCGACAGTCAGCGCGCTGGCGATCAGTGCCAGTTTCTTCATCTTGGTAGCCCTTGATCGATGTTGGAAGGTCAGGTGATCTCGGCGAGCCTGGTGTCGAGCGACAGGACCAGGCACCAATGCGGCTCGAAATCGGCACCGAGCGGCCAGATCTGCTCCTTGAAGATCTCGAGCAGCGCCGCCTGGTAGCGTTCGAACCAGTCGCGCTGGCAAAGCACGAACTTGGTTGCGCCGACAATGGTCTCGCGGTCGATGATGCACAGCGGAACGACGCCGGGATTGGCTTCGAGATAGTCCTGCACCGCGACCATCAGCGTCGGGTAGCCGGGGTGCAGCATGTCGTCGAGCACGATCAGCCCGCCCTCCGAAAGGCAGGCAGTGGCGAGCGCCAGGTCCTTCGACAGCGCGGCGCGCGAATGCTCGCCGTCGACATGAATGAAGCGCAACCGCTCGCCGCGGGCGTGGGCCAGCAGCTCGGCGGGTGCCATGGCTCCGGCATCGCCCTTGATGGTGACGCGTTGCTCGGGCGCGATGCCGTATTTTAGGCAGTTGGCCTCGAAGCGCTCCCTCACCTCCGGGTTCGGCCATTCGAAGATGTCGATGCCGAGCGCGATCTCGCCGGGCTCGAGCGCGTGCGCCAGGGCGATGAAGAAGCGGCCCTCGAAGGCGCCGATCTCGGCGATCGGCCCGGAAACGCCTTCCTCGGTCTGCAGCCGCAGCAGCCTTGCGCAGATCGCGGCGGCAAAGCGCGAGGACATGCCGACGACCCGCTCATAGCCGTCGGCGAGATAGGCTTCGGCAGCGGGGTGGCCCGAGGCGGGGAACGGCGCCATGGCGCTCAGGCCTTTCCGTGGAAGATGAAGAAGGCGCCGGCGGCGATCAGGGCGAAGCCGATGGCGTGGTTCCAGCTCAGCGATTCCTTCAGCCAGAATACCGAGAACAGCGCGAAGACGCAGAGCGTGACGATCTCCTGGATCGTCTTCAGCTCGGCAGCGGTATAGACGCTGTGGCCGATGCGGTTCGCCGGCACGGCGAGCATGTATTCCGGCAGGGCGATCATCCAGCTCGCCAGGATCGCCAGCCAGATCGCCGAGCTCTTGTAGGAAAGGTGCCCGTACCAGGCGAAGGTCATGAAGACGTTCGAGGCGATCAGCATGCCGATCGGCAGGAGATGCGCGGTCGTGATAGCGGGCATGGCGGGGTTCCGTAGCGGCGGGGCTGGCGTCTCGAAGCGGGACCTACGCGACTCAGCCGTGGCGCAGCTTCATCGCGAGTATGACCGAAACCAGGCAAAGCGAGACCGCATTCGCGCCAATCAGCGGCCAGGACGCGATCAGCATGCCGTAGACCAGCCAGAGCACGATGCCGCTGGCGAACATCGCCTGGGTCCAGAGCGAGATCGCGCGGGTGTCGCGGGTGCGGATCGTCTGCACCGCTTGCGGCAGCCAGCACAGCGTCGTCAGCGTCGCGGCGGCGAAACCGAGGGTCTCGATCAGAGCAGGCTGCATGGCTGGTCCGGGGGCGATTCGCGCTGTCTGCGCAGGCATAGATCAGGCCGTGTCCGCGCGCGACTGGCTAGAGGAGAATAAGGCGTGGGCGCGAAAGGCCGCATGGTTAACCTCCTTTAACCGGAGCGCCCTAGTTTCGTGCCATTCCTGCGATTCGGTGGACCTATGCGCGCTCTGATCCTGGCCTTGCCTTTCGTCGTCGCCGCTCCGGCGGCCTTTGCCAATTTCGACCGGTGCGTCGCCGGCCTGCGCTCGGATGCAGCGGCCAAGGGCGTCTCCGGCGCGACCTTCGACCGGGCCATGGCGGGCGTCACACCCGACATGAAGATCATCGAGGCGATGAACAACCAGCCGGAGTTCAAGACGCCGATCTGGGACTATCTCGGCACGCTGGTCGACGACGAGAAGGTCGCGGAAGGTCGCGCCATGCTGCGCCAGCACGCCTCGACGCTGGCAGCAGCCGAAAGCCGCTTCGGCGTCGACCGCCACACCATCGTCGCGGTCTGGGGCGTCGAGAGCGATTTCGGCAAGGCCAAGGGCCGCTGGCCGCTCGTCCAGGCGCTGGCGACGGGCGCCTGTCTCGCGCCGCGGCGCAACGCCTTCTTCAAGGGCGAGCTGATCTCGACCCTGCAGATCATCCAGCGCGGCGATGTCCGCGCCGACCGGCTGACCGGCTCCTGGGCCGGTGCCTTCGGCCACACCCAGTTCATCCCCTCGACCTATCTCAGGCTCGGCGTCGACGGCGATGGCGACGGACGGCGCGACCTCGTCGACTCGATCCCGGACGCGCTGCACTCAACCGCGAATTTTATGGACAAGGCCGGCTGGGTCACCGGTGCGACCTGGGGCTACGAGGTCCGCGTGCCGCGCAGCTATTCCGGCGCGACCGGGCGCAACCCGAAGCGGCCGGTCTCGCACTGGGCGGGCCAGGGCATCGTCAAGTTCGACGGCTCGGCTCTCAACGGTACCGGGAATGCCGGCCTGCTGATGCCGGCCGGGCGCAACGGCCCGGCCTTCCTGGTCTTCAAGAACTACGATGCAGCCTTCAGCTACAACGGCGCGGATTCCTATGCGCTCGCCATCTCGCTGCTTTCCGACCGGCTGCGCGGCCGGCCGGGCGTGCAGGGGCAGTGGCCGACCGACGATCTGCCGCTGTCGCGCGAGCAGCGCCGCGAATTGCAGCGCCTGCTGATCGCGCGCGGCTACAACGTCGGCGAGCCCGACGGCGCCGTCGGCTCGCTGACGCGGGCGGCGATCAAGGATGTCGAGGGCAAGATTGGCATGGAGCCGACCGGCCGGCCGGGCGAAAAGGTGCTGCGCGCGCTGAAGGGCGGGCGGCTTTGACGAGATTCAAAGGCCGAGGAAGCGCCTGACCGATTCCGAGCCGTCCTTCGCCGTCAGCCTGTCCCATGGGCCCGCCGCCTCGACGCGGCCATTGGCGACGAAGGCGAAGAGGTCGGCGGTGTCCGCCGCCTCCTCCGGGGTGTGCAGCGTCATCAACGCGGTCAGGCCGTGGCTGCGCCGGAGCGCGTCGACGCGGGCGATCATCTCGCGGCGCAGGCCGGGATCGAGCGCGCCGAAGGGCTCGTCCAGCAGCATCAGCGGCTTGCCGCGCAGCAAAGCGCGGGCGAGCGCGACGCGCTGCCGCTGACCGCCGGAAAGCTCGGCGGGCCGGCGTGAAGCAAATTCTGTCAGATTGACCTCCGCCAGCGCCGCCGCGACACGCTCCCGCTCGCCGGCATCCAGCCGCAGCGACGGCTTCAGCCCGAGCCCGACATTCTCGGCCGCGGTCAGATGCGGGAAAAGGTTGTGGTCCTGGAACAGGATCGAGATCGGCCGCGCGGCCGGCGCCAGCGGCAATAGATCCTGGCCATTGAAGTGAAGGCGGCCAGCGCTTGGCCGCTCGAAACCGGCAATGGCGTGGAGCAGTGTGGTCTTGCCTCCGCCGGAAGGGCCGATCACGGCGCAGAGCGCACCGGCTGGCACCGTCAGATCATAGCACGCCGCGAAGTCCGGATAGCGTAGGGCGAGCCTGGCGATCTCAAGCATGGCGCGCGCTCCAGCGCTGGGTCAGGAAGGCGAGGCCGCCGGCGCTCAGGACGAGCACCAGCGCGAGCGCACTGGCCTCCTCGATCCGATAGGCGCCGAGGCGGTTGGCGAGCAGATAGGGCAGGGTGGTCAGTTCCGGGCCGCCGAACAGGGCGATGACGCCGAAATCGCCGAGCGAGAGTGCCGTGGCGAAGGCGAAGGCGGCGCCGAGCGCACCGCGCATGGCCGGCCACTCCACCAGAAGCAGCCTGTTCCAACCCGCCAGCCCCAGGCTCTCGGCCAGCCGGCCATGGCGCTGCGCACTGATCGCGAGCGCCGGAGCGAGCAGGCGGTAGGCGTAGGGCAGGGCCATCAGCGCATTGACCAGCGGGACCAGCATCAGGCCGAGCGAGGCAGGGTCGCCAAGGCCGCGCAGCAGGACATAGAGCCCGGCGACGAAGGCGAAGGGCGGCAGGCCGAGCATGGCGAAGGCAGCCAGGTCGGGCAGGCGGGAGCGCTGCGGCAGCCGGTGCGCGCCGCTGGCGAGCAGCAGAGCGAGCAGGCAGGCCAGGAGGCCGGCGCTGACGGCGATGACTGCGCTCGTGACGGCGGCCTGGACGAATTCGGCCGAGGCGAGGGTCGTCATGGCACCGAGCCCGCCCGCGACGCTGAAAAGCGGCGGTGCGATCAGGGCCGCCGCGAGGATCAGCACCAGCCCATCGAGACGGCGCAGGGCGAAGAGGTCGGGCCGGGTGGCGTTGCGCTCGGCGCCGGCTTCCTCGCGGGTTTTCGGCGTCAGCGCGGTCATGGCCGCGGCGAGGGCGAGGCAGATCAGCAATTGCAGGCCGGCCAGTGCGGCGGCGCGAACGAAATCGGCCTCGAAGCGCACCGCCTCGTAGATCGCGACCTCCAGCGTCGCATTGGCCGGGCCGCCGCCGAGCGACAGCACGATGGCGAAGCTAGTGAAGCAGAGCAGGAAGACGAGGACGGCGAGCGCCGGCGCCTCACGCCGGATCACCGGCCAGTCGAGATGCCGGAAGCAGTCGGCGGCGGTGAAACCGAGCTCCGAGGCGAGCCGGCGCCGCTCGCCCGGTTCGCGTTCGAAGGCATGGAGCAAAGCGCGCGTCACCAGCGGCATGTTCATCACGACATGAGCGATGACGATGCCGTGCAGCCCGTAGATCGAGGGCGGCTCGGCGCCGAGGCTGCGGGCCAGCGAGCCGAGCAGGCCGGAGCGGCCATAGATCGCGACGATACCGAAGGCGATGACGATGGTCGGCGCCACCGCGGCGGTGGTAAGCAGTGCGAGCAGCAGTTCGCGGCCGGGAAAGCGCCGGCGCAGCAAGGCGAGCGCGAGCCCGGTTCCGAGCGCCAGCGAGAGCAGCGTCGAGAGGGCCGCCTGCAAACCGGCCGAGGCGATCAGGCGGGTGAGATAGGGGCCGAGCGTCGCGAGCGTGGCGACGTCCGAGCCGGCTCGCGCCAGGCCGAGCAGCGAGCCGCAGGCGAGGGCGAGGATCGCGAGCGCGGTGAGCGTGGCCGGCCGGAGCAAGGTCTCAGCGGCTCGTCGCGGCGAGCCAGGCGTCGATGAAGGCCCTGCGCTGGCTGCGGACCGTCTCCGGCGCGACCAGCAGGGTCTTCTGCGGCCTGATCACCCCGGCGAAGGAGGCGGGCAGGCCAGCGGCCGGCAGCTTCGCCGGCATCATCCAGTTGCCTTCGGGGATCAGCGACTGGAAGGCGTCGGAGAGCATGAAGGCGAGGAAGCGCTTCGCCAGCTCGGGCTGCTTCGTCGCCCGCGTCATGCCGGCGAGCTCGACATGCAGGTAGTGCCCCTCCGCGAAGGGCGCAGCCTTGTACTGCGTCTTCTTCTCGGCGCCGAGATGGTAGGCCGGCGAGGTGGCGTAGGAGAGCACCATGTCGGCCTCGCCCTTGAGGAACAGGCCATAAGCCTCGGACCAGCCCTTGGTGAAGGTGACGATGCGCGGCTTCAGCCTTGCCCAGGCCGCGTCGGCCTCGTCGCCATAGACGGCGCGCATCCAGAGCAGGAAGCCGAGGCCGGGGGCGCTGGTGCGTGGATCCTGCAGCACGAGCTTCGGCCCCTTGGGGTCGTCGACGAGCTGCTTCAGGCTCTGCGGCGGCGTCGCGAGCCTGGTGGAATCGTAGACGAAGGCGAGATGGCCCCAGTCGAAGGGCAGGAGCGTATCGTCGGTCCAGGGCGTCGGCAGGGTCAGTGACGCGCCGTCCTGGCCGTGGGCCTGGAACAGGCCGCTCGCCTTCGCTTCGGCCGCGAGGTTCATGTCGAGGCCGAGCACGAGATCGGCCTTCGTCGTTTCGCCCTCGAGCTTGAGCCGCGCCAGCAGCGAGCCGGCATCGTCGGCGGCGACCCAGTTCAGCGTGCAGCCGCACTGCGCCTCGAAGGCGGCCTTGACCTTGGCGCCGGGGCCGTATTTCCCGGTGAAGGAGGAATAGGTGTAGACGCTCAGCGCCGGCTTCTCCTGCGCCTGCGCAGGGGCTCCCAAGAGCAACGCCGCCAGCATTCCGGCGATCAGCCCCGCTCTGCCGCTCAGACCAGTCATGACGTCCCCGCATGCTTCGTTGGGGCTTTGACGGGGAGGGCTTTGCGTCGCCCGCTGCGGGCTTCGATGCTCAATCCCTCCGCCGGCACGACCCGGATCAGGTTCTACGGGTCGTGGCGCCCTTATGCGCCCCTCTCAGCCCGGTTGCCGGGCACCCCGTTGAGACCCCTGACGGATAGGCCTCCGCAGCGCCCAAGTCCAGCCTGCGGCTTGCTTCGCGCGGCTTCCGCCCGTAACCAGCGCGCAGGGGCGCGAAGGCCCTGAAGATAACAGCATTCCGAGAGGCGACCATGGCGAACCACAAGCTCCTGCTTCTGCCCGGCGACGGCATCGGCCCCGAGGTGATGGGCCAGGTCGAGAAGATCGTTTCCTGGTTCGAGAAGCAGGGTCTTGCTTCCTTCTCGCTCGAGCGCGGCCTCGTCGGCGGCTCGGCCTATGACGCCCACAAGGCGGCGATCTCGGAAGGCGACATGAAGCTCGCCCAGGAGGCCGACGCAGTGCTCTTCGGCGCGGTCGGCGGCCCGAAATGGGCTGATGTCCCCTATCAGCATCGCCCGGAGGCCGGCCTGCTGCGCCTGCGCAAGGATCTCGGCCTGTTCGCGAACCTGCGTCCGGCGATCTGCTATCCGGCGCTGGCCTCGGCTTCGTCGCTGAAGCCGGAAGTGGTCGAGGGCCTCGACATCCTGATCGTGCGCGAGCTCACCGGCGGCGTCTATTTCGGCGAGCCGAAGGAAATCGTCACGCTCGAGGACGGCCAGAAGCGCGGCGTCGACACCCAGCTCTATACCACCGGCGAGATCGAGCGCATCGCGCGCGTCGCCTTCGAACTGGCGCGCACCCGCCGCAACAAGGTCTCCTCGGCCGAGAAGCACAACGTCATGAAGACCGGCGTGCTCTGGAAGCAGACGGTCACCGCGCTGCACGCTGCCGAGTACAAGGATGTCGAGCTCGAGCATGTGCTCGCCGACAACTGCGCGATGCAGCTTGTACGCTGGCCGAAGCAGTACGACGTCGTGGTCTGCGACAACCTCTTCGGCGACATCCTCTCCGACGTCGCGGCGATGTTGACGGGCTCGCTCGGCATGCTGCCCTCCGCCTCGCTCGGCGCCGAGGACCCGGCGACCGGCAAGCGCAAGGCGCTCTACGAGCCCGTGCACGGCTCGGCGCCCGACATCGCCGGCAAGGGCCTCGCCAACCCGATCGCGATGATCGGCTCCTTCGCCATGGCGCTGCGCTATTCCTTCGGCGCGGGCGAGGCTGCCGACCGGCTCGAAGGCGCCATCGCCGACGTGCTGGGCGCCGGCACCCGCACCAAGGACATCGCCGCGCCCGGCGCCAACGCCGTCTCGACCACCGAGATGGGCGAGGCCATCATCAAGGCGCTCGAAGCGCGCGGCTGAGGCGGTTTATCGCTGTATGCGCAGTCCCAGCGGGGCGGCGCATACCTGCTCAATATCGGGCCGGTGCGGGACATCCCCGCACCGGCCTTATTTCGTCAGTCGACGGAGACGATCTTGCCGTCTTCCCATTTGAACATGGAGAAGGCCGGCGAGCTGAGGTCGCCGTTCTTGCCGTAGGACAGCTTGCCGATCGCGGTCGGCACCGTCATGCCGGACTTCAGCGCGGTCGCGACGGCGGTGGCGCTGTCGGCCTTGCCCACCTTCTCGATGCCGGCCTTGAGCACTTCGACGGCGGCATAGGCGTTGAGCGTGAAAGCCTCGGCCGGGATGCCCTTCGCCTTCAGCGCCGCCACGGCCTCGGCCGAGTCGGGGCTCTTCTGGGCGTCGGTCGCGTTGGTGAACAGCGAGCCGGCCGCCGACTGGTCGGCGATCGCCCAGAACTCGGTGTTGGACAGGCCCTCGCCGCCGATGATGGTGGCGGCGATGCCGGCGTCCTTGAGCTGGCGGGCCAGCAGGCCGCCTTCGGGGTGGTAGCCGCCGAAATAGATCAGGTCGATATTGGCGGCCTTCAGCCGGGTGATGACGGCCGAAAGGTCCTTCTCGCCGGGCGTCAGCGTCAGATAGAGCGCTTCCTTGACGCCGCCGTCATTGATGCCCTTCTTGAAGGCGTCGGCGAGGCCCTTGCCGTAGGTGCCCTTGTCGTGGAGCACCGCGATCCGCTTGTCCTTCAGGTTCTTCAGCACGTATTTCGCGGCGACTTCGGCCTGCTGGTCGTCGCGGCCGCAGGTGCGCAGGACATTGCTCAGGCCACGGCTGGTGAGGGCCGGGGCGGTCGCGGTCGGCGTCACCATCAAGGTGCCGTGCTCGGCGAGGACGTCGGAAGCCGCCATGGCGACGCCGGAGGTCACCGGGCCGACGACGAACTTGACCTTCTCGCCGACCAGCAGGTTGGCGGCGGAGACGCCCTGCTTGGGATCGCCGGCATCGTCGGCGAGCTTCAGCACGACCTTCTCGCCGAGAATGCCGCCCTTCTTGTTGATCGCCTCGACGGCGGCCTCGGCGCCGTTGCGGACCTGGTCGCCATAGGCGGCGACGGCGCCGGTCAGCGGCGCGATCAGGCCGATGACGATGTCGGCGCGGGCCGGCAGAGCGGCCAGAAGGGTGGCGGCGAAGGCCGTTCCAACCAGGAATTTCAACTTGCCCATCGCAATCGTCTCCTCGACGTTCATCCAGCTTCCGCCCGCGGTTCGGCCGCGCTGGTCGGGGACGCGCGACAGGCCTTTCCTCTGAAAGACCTGAACTCTCTACCGAGCGGAACTGGCTGTCCGACCATTGCCGAAATTTCTAGCATGCGCCTGCGATCCGGGCACGCCCCGGCAGCGAGCGTGGCGAGCATGACCGCGATGCAAGGTGGATGGCGCTCTGCGGAAGGAAGGCCGAGGGCGCGACAGAGCGCCGCTGATCCTCTCCCGCTCGTGAATTGCGCATCGGCCCGCTCTGTGGACTAGCTGCCGCCGGATAACCGGAGCTTGTCGTCCGATGCTGATCAAGACCCGCGCCGGCTGGGAGATTCCCGAAAGCCAGGCGACCCCCGAGGCCACCTTCATGGACCGCCGCCGCTTCATCGCCGCCGGTGCCGGGCTGATCGCCGGTGCCGCCTTGCCGGAGATGGCGTTCGCCCAGGGCGCGGACCCGACGCTCGACCTCTATCCGGCCAAGCGCAACGAGGCCTACAAGCTCGACCGGCCGGTGACCGAGGAAGAGCTCGCGGCCAACTACAACAATTTCTACGAGTTCGGGACCTCGAAGGACGTCGTCGCCTCGGCGAAGCGCCTCGGCACGCGGCCCTGGACGGTGACGATCGACGGGCTGGTCGAGAAGCCGTTCGAGATCGGCGTCGACGAGCTGATCCGAAAGATGCCGCTGGAGGAACGGCTCTACCGCTTCCGCTGCGTCGAGGCCTGGTCGATGGCGGTGCCCTGGACCGGCTTTCCGCTGAAGAAGCTGGTCGAACTCGCCAAGCCGCTTTCGGGCGCGAAATACGTGCAGATGCAGACCTTCATGAATCCGCGCGTGGCGCCCGGCCAGTCGCAGCGCTGGTATCCTTGGCCCTATACGGAGGGGCTGACCATCGCCGAGGCAAGCAATGAACTCGCGCTGATGGTCACCGGGATCTACGGCAAGCCGGTGCCGAACCAGCATGGCGCGCCGATGCGACTGATCGTTCCCTGGAAGTACGGTTTCAAATCGGTCAAGTCGATCAACAAGATCAGCTTCGTCGCCGAGCGGCCGAAGACCTTCTGGGAGGGCTTGCAGGCGTCGGAATACGGCTTCTGGGCGAATGTGAACCCGGAGGTCTCGCATCCGCGCTGGAGCCAGGCGAGCGAGCAGGTGCTGGGCTCGCGCGAGCGGCGGCCGACCCTGCTGTTCAACGGCTATGGCGAGCAGGTCGCCGATCTCTACAAGGGACTGGAGAAGGAACGGCTCTGGGCCTGAGCTTGCCGGGACGGTTCGGCAGGAAACGGGTGCCGTAGTGCCTTCGCTTGCGCTAGCGTCGAGCCATGCAGAGCTTCTGTCTCTTCGATACCGCGATCGGCAGCTGTGCCCTGGTGTGGCAAGGCGAGAAGATCATCGCCGCACAACTGCCGGAGCATGACGAGACCACGGCCCGCAGGCGCCTGGCCCACCGTTTTCCGGAGGCTGGCGAGGCCGAGCCCGTTGCTTTCGTTCGGGAAGCGATCGCCGAGATCGTCGCCCTGCTGGCCGGCGAGCAGCGCGATCTCGGCCATCTGCCGATCGATCTCAGCGCCACGTCGGAGTTCAACCAGCGGGTCTATCGCGTCACGTTGACGATCCCGCCCGGCGAGACGCTGACCTATGGCGAGGTCGCGGCGCGGATCGGCGAGCCCGGCGCGGCGCGCGCAGTCGGCGTGGCGCTCGGCCAGAATCCGATCCCGATCATCGTGCCCTGCCATCGCGTGCTCGCGGCCGGCGGCAAGACCGGCGGCTTCTCGGCCGATGGCGGCGTTGAGACCAAGCTCAGGATCCTGACGATCGAGAAGGCGCGGACGAGCGCCGAGCCGTCGCTGTTCGATTCGCTGCCGCTGGAAGCCAGGCGGCGATAGGAAGGGGGCCCTTTCATCGCAGAGCAAGCCGCCCTTCGCTGATCCCGGAGCTGCGTCGCTACGCAGCCTGTCCGGAATGACGGTGATCGGCAGGCAGCAGCGACCGTCGCGGCCAAGAAAAAAGGCCGGCGTCCCGAAGGAGCCGGCCTAGAAGTTTGAAATATTCGGCGCAAGCGCCAAACATCTCAGAGGGGAACGGCTGGAACGAACTCAACGCCGGGAGGAGAATGCGGAGCCCGTTCCGAACAACCGTGGGCACAATATCGAGCAGGACCTGCCTTTTTGCAATGCAGCATTGGGCGGGGCAGTCATGCGTCCACAGCATGATGAAATGCTAGGATTTGACATAATTGCCATAATTGACGTGACGCAATGCGTCAGGGGCGGGACGGGACACCCCGTCGCCGGGTTTTCGGGCAGGCTCTGCCTGCCGGGCGGCCAGGGCTCAGAACGTCCAGCGCTGAGCCTTCTGGATCAAGAAATCACGGAAAACCTGGACACGGGCGACTGATTTCATCTCTTCCGGGTAGACCAGATAACTTTCGAGCTGCGGCATCTCGGTCTCGCGCATCAGCTGCACGAGCGGCGAGCCCGCCTCGATCAGGTAGTCCGGCAGGATGGCGATGCCGGCGCCCGAATCGACCGCCCGCTTCATCGCCGTGATGTTGTTGACAGTGAGATGGATCGGGCGCGGATTGCGCTGGTCGCGGCCGAGCGTGCCGAGCCAGTGCACCGCGGTCAGATAGGACGGCGAGGTGTTGCCGAACGACAGAAGCCGGTGATTGTCGAGGTCCTCATAGCTCTTCGGCTCGCCGAAGCGCTTGATGTAGGCGGGCGAGCCGTAGACGTGGAAGTGCACGGTGAAGAGCCGGCGCTGGATCAGGTCCGGCTGCTGCGGCTGGCGCAGCCGCAGGGCGATGTCCGCCTCGCGCATCGAGAGGTCGAGTTCCTCGTCGGTCAGGATGAGGTCGACCTTGATGTCGGGATAGAGGTCGAGGAACTCGGCCAGGCGCGGCGTCAGCCAATGACCGCCAAGCCCGCGGGTCGCGGTAACCTTCAATTCGCCGGAGGGGTGCTCGCGTGTTTCCGACAGCTGCGCGCGCGTGCGCTCCAGCCGCTGGGTCATCTCGCGGGCGGCGCGCCAGAGCAGTTCGCCCTGCTCGGTCAGGATCAGGCCGCGGGTATGCCGGTGGAAAAGCGGCGCGCGCAGTTCGCGTTCCAGCGCGCCGATCTGGCGGCTCACGGCGGACTGGCTCAGTCCGAGCCCGTCACCGGCCTTGGTGAAGCTGCCCGATTCTGCGACTGTGTAGAAAATCCGGATGCGGTCCCAATCCACCGCCTTCCCCCCTGTTATGCGTTCAGCGCATGATGGGAGGGAGGGGGCGCGAGGTCAATGTTTCCTTTGCCGGATGCCTGGTTTTTAGCCCTTAAACTCGTTGGGTAACTCATCAGCAACGCTGATGAGTTAACAAAACCCTATTCCGCGGCTTCGCGGAGCTCGGATTCATTGGCTGCGAGCCAGCGTTCGGCGTCGAGCGCGGCCATGCAGCCGAGGCCGGCCGCGGTCACGGCCTGGCGATAATGCTCGTCCGTGACGTCGCCCGCGGCGAAGACGCCGGGCACATTGGTCTGAGTCGTGCCGGGCGTGACTTCGAGATAGCCCGATTCGCGCATGGCGAGCTGGCCGGTGAAGAGCTCGGTCGCCGGCTTGTGGCCGATGGCGACGAAGACGCCGTCGGTCGACAGGTCCTGCAGCGCGCCGGTCTTCAGGTTGCGCAGGCGGACATGCGTCACCGAGGGCGGCTGCGTGCCGCCGAGGATCTCGGCGACTTCCGAATCCCAGACGATCTCGACCTTGGGATGCTTGAACAGGCGGTCCTGCATCACCTTCTCGGCGCGCAGCGTGTCACGACGGTGGACGAGCGTCACCTTGGCGGCGAGGTTGGCGAGATAAAGCGCCTCCTCGACGGCAGTGTTGCCGCCGCCGACCACCACGACCTGCTTGTTGCGGAAGAAGAAGCCGTCGCAGGTCGCGCAGGCCGAGACGCCGAAGCCCTGGAAGCTCTGCTCGGAGGGCAGGCCGAGCCACTTGGCCTGGGCGCCGGTGGCGATGATCAGCGCATCGCAGGAATAGGTCTCGCCGCCATCGCCCCAGAGCCGGAACGGGCGCTGTGAGAGATCGACGCGGGCGATGTGGTCGGAGACCATCTTGGTGCCCATGTGCTCGGCCTGGGCGCGCATCTGCTCCATCAGCCAGGGGCCCTGGATGACGTCGGCGAAGCCCGGATAGTTCTCGACATCGGTGGTGATCATCAACTGGCCGCCGGCCTGCATGCCGGAGATCAGCACGGGCTCGAGCAGAGCGCGGGCGGCATAGATCGCGGCGGTATAGCCGGCGGGGCCGGAACCGATGATCATCACCTTGGCGTGGGTATGGGCCATTCTCGTCTTCCTCTGCCGGCCGGGCCGGTGAATTTCTGCCTTTGCCGGCCCATGCCGGCGACATCGCCTTTCCGGCGGAAGCCGGACATATCGGTATCGGGAGGCCGTCAGTCCAGCCCTGCCGCCGCCCTGTGACGCAGCCAGCCTTCGCCGACGGCCCGCGCGATCGCTTCCGTCGAGTCTAGCGGCTGGTAGCGCCCGCCTTCAAGCCGGCCCTCGAAGTGATGCACAGCGCCATAGGCCTTCAGCGCCTCGAGGAACTTCGCCAGCCGTCCGTGGCCGCCATGCGGCTCGAAGACGAGGATCGGCGCGCCGGTCGCCGTGGCTTCGCCGATCATGTTGGTCGAGTCGGCGGTGACGACGATCGCATCGGCGAGCGCCAGCAGTGGCACATAGGGATTGGCGCCTGTGCCGTCCCACCACCAGCCGCGATGGCGCCGGAATACGGCGCTGACCGCGGCGTCGAGCGCGGGCGGGGTGCGGCGGGAGCGCGACCCCATCAGGGCGACGCCGGAGGCAGCGAGCTCCTCCAGACGGGCGGCGAAGCCTTCGATATCCTGCGGCCGGAAGCGGTGATGGCGGCTGTCGCCGCCGACCAGCACGGCGGCACGCGGCGAGGGCAGGGCGGCGAGTGCCGGCGGCGGTGCCTGGCGGGCTGCGGCGAGCGCGGCCGGGGCGAGGCGGTGCGGCGAGGTGATCGTCACCAGGACGTTGTCGCCGCGCAGGCGGTCGTGCTGCGGCACCCAGATCAGGTCGGCGGCGCCGGTGCCGGTACGCGGGTCCTTGAGGAAGACAGTGAAGCTGCGTCCGTTCGAGGCCTTCTTCAGTGCGCGCAGATAGGCGACGGCGCGCCGGCCCGAGGCGATGGCGATATCGGGGAAAGGCGGGCGGAGCGGGCTGTTCGGCCGGTCCGGCGCCTCGCGTGGGTCGATCGGCCCGCGCGGCATCAGCCAGGACCAGGGCTTCCCCGGGGCGACCCGGCGGATCTCGGGGACGAGGCCGAGGCGCTCGGCCACGCCGATGCACTGGACCTCGTCGCCGGCCTTGCCGTCGGTCAGTACCCAGAGGGTGGGAATGGCTTTTGAAGCCTGTTGCTCGCCCACGAATGATGCCCCCGACGCCAGCCCCATTCCCGGCAGCTTTCAGGCTGCGCCGCGGGAAGAGGGCTCCAATTGTCGCCCCGCCGAACTCGGCCTGGCCTGCGCCTTGTATCGCGTGGACACTGCGTCTACACCAGCGCGACCTTTTTCCGGGAGGATTTGTGCGTTCCAAGCTCGACGAGATCGATCTCCGCATCCTGACCGAATTGCAGCGTGACGGGCGGATGACCAATGTCGAGCTCGCCAGCCGCGTCGGCATTTCGCCGCCGCCATGCCTGCGGCGGGTCAGGGCGCTGGAGGAGGCGGGGGTGATCACCGGCTACCGGGCGCAGCTCGATGAGCGCAAGCTCGGAATCGAGGTGGTCTGCTTCGCCTTCGTCCACCTCGCCAGCCAGGCCGAGGCCGACCTCGCCGCGTTCCAGAGCAGGATCCGCGACTGGCCGGCGGTGCGTGAATGCTGGACGCTGTCGGGTGACATCGATTTCATCCTGAAATGCGTCGCGACCGATCTGAAGGCCTTCCAGGATTTTGTCGGTGACCTGACGGCGCTGCCCAATGTCCGCAATGTCCGCACCGCGCTGGCGCTCGACCGGGTCAAGGACGAGCCGATCGCGCCGCTGGGTTGAGCGTCGGCCACGGCATGCAACCGACCATCCGCAGGGCGGCGACCGGCGATCTGCCCGCGATGCTGGACCTCTATTCCCAGCTGAACGCTGAGGATCGGCTTCCGGACGCGGGTTCCGCCGCCGCCGTCTGGGCCAGGATGCTCTCCAGCGAGATGATGAGGGTGCTCGTTGCGGAGCTCGACGGCCGGGTGGTCGCGACCTGCGTGCTGGTGGTCGCGCCCAATCTGACGCGGAACATGCGGCCCTTCGCGCTCATCGAGAACGTCGTCACCGAACGAGGCCTGCGCGGAAGCGGCGTTGGCAAGCGCGTGATCCAGGCGGCGATCGAGCAGGCCTGGGCCGAAGGCTGCTACAAGGTCATGCTGCTGACCGGGCGTAAGGACGAGGCCGTGCTCGGCTTCTACGAGGCCTGCGGCTTCAAGCGCGGCAAGACCGCGTTCGAGATCCGGCGGCCGGTGGCCGACTGAGGTCTCAGCCGAGCACCATCTTCCTGATCCAGGCGGCGTGATTGACGATGAGGCGCTCGACGCGGCGCTCGTCGATACCGGGCGAGAACCAGAAACCGGAATCACCGGCCCCGTTCATCGACAGGATGGGATAGGTCGCCAGCACCTCGCCCTTGCGGCCGGTGACGGTGACCAGGCTCTCGAGATAGTCCGAGGTCGCGCCGTCATCGATATCGCCGCCGACATAGGTTGGCAGGGTTAGCCCGCGCACGGCGACAGTGAGCGTCGCGCCGCCAGGCTGACGCACCCCGGCGAAATCGCGTGCCAGCTCCTGCTCGAGCCGGGTCCTGACAAGCTCGGCGCGGGGGCCGACGCCGAGCTCGACCAGCCGCGAGACATCGACGCGAATGATGCCGATCGCGGTACCGGGGCCGAGCGGGGGCGTGGTCTGGCAGCCGGCCAGCAGGGCCGCGGCAACGCCCAGGGCGAAAAGGCGGCGGGTCGGTAGCATCATCTCAACCACCTACGTAGCGCCTGATCCATTGCGCATTGCTGGCGACCAGGGCCTCGATCCGGCGCTGATTGACGTCGGGCCGGTACCAGGCGCCGCCGGAACTCGGAGCCATGATGGCGAGGATCGGATAGCGGGCGATCTCGCGTCCGTCGGCGCCGATCAGCCGGGCTTCGCTTTCGAGGGTGTCATTGCCCATGGTGACCGCCTGTCCGCCGGCATAGCTCGTCAGGTAAAGGCCGGTGACGGTGACCTGCAGCGTTGCGCCATGCCCGCTTCGGAGGCTGGCGAGCTCGCGCTCCAGCATCGGCTTGATCATGGCGGCCGTGGCGCTCTGGCCCTTGGCGGCCAGCGGGCCGGTATCGACGCGAATCGCGCCGATCGCGACCGGTGGAGCCGTCTGCGCAGTCGTCTGGCAGCCGGCCAGCGTTGTGGCGGCAATGCCGATCAGGAAAGCGCGGCGCGCGAGCATGGTCTCAGCCACCGAGATAGCGCTTGATCCAGAGCGCGTTGTTCTCGAGCAGCGCCGCGACGCGGCGTTCGTCGACATCGGGCCGGTACCAGGCGCCGCCGAAACTGGAGAGCAGGGCCGTGCGGATCGGGTAGCTGGCGAGCACCCGGCCACGGTCGACGAGTTCGGCGACGCTGTCCATGTTGTCGGTGTTGTCCGAATCGCCGGGGCTGCCGCCGCCCGCATAGCTGGCGAGCCAGAGGCCCTGGACAGTGACATAAAGCGTCGGTCCGCCGCGCTGGCGCTGGCCGCCGAGCTGATAGGCGAGCTGTTGCTCGAGGGCGCGTGCGATGCTCGCGGACCTTTCGCCCCAGCCTTGCGGGCCGAGACGGCTCGCGTCGACGCGGATGGCGCCGACCGGTGCGCCCTGGGCCTCTGCCCCAAACGAAACGAGCCCGCCTGCGGCTAGCGCGGCGGACCCGGTGAGAAAAGCGCGACGGCTGGTCATGGCTGCATCTCCGGCGGCAGGCACCACCCTCAATCTAGGGGCTGATGCCGGGATGGCCAAGGAGCCACGACCAGGAAGCGACGCTGAAAAACGGCTCAGCGGAAGGCGACGCCGACCACCTCATAGGACTTGCCGCCGCCGGGCGTATTGACCTGCACGGAATCGCCGACCTTCTTGCCGATCAGGGCGCGCGCGATCGGCGAACCGATCGAGACCTTGCCTGACTTCACGTCGGATTCCGGCTCGCCGACGATCTGGTAGAGCTTCTCTTCCTCGGTGTCGTCGTCGATCAGCTTGACGGTCGCGCCGAATTTGATGGTGTCGCCGCCCAGCTTGCTGACATCGATGATGTCGGCGCGGCCGATCAGCGATTCCAGCT
This sequence comes from Allobosea rubneri, assembly GCF_032464875.1. Lineage (NCBI taxonomy): Bacteria > Pseudomonadati > Pseudomonadota > Alphaproteobacteria > Hyphomicrobiales > Alloboseaceae > Allobosea > Allobosea rubneri. The sequence goes on along the minus strand of NZ_JAWDID010000009.1, from coordinate 108,621 downwards.
CCATGATGCGGCCCTCGTTCAGCGACTGGGCTTCCTTGGCGGCGTGATACTCGGCGTTCTCCGAGAGGTCGCCGAGGGCGCGTGCCTCGGAGATCGCCTGAATGATGCGTTGGCGTTCGACCTGCTGCCGCTGCTTCAGCTCGACTTCGAGAGCGGCGAAACCGCCGGCCGTCATAGGAACCTTGTCCATCGTCCCGTCCCAGTTCCGAAACGCGATGCGGCGCCGGTCGGATTGATCCACACCAGCGCCGTCGCTTTCGATCGTTAGAAAAACTACCCCGGCGCGCTGCCCGACTCAGGCGGCGCTGTCGAAATAGGATTGTAGCGACCTCACTTCGAGATCGCCGCTGCAATAGGCCTTGATGCCCTCCGCCGCAGCGATCGCTCCGGCCAAGGTGGTATAATAGGGCACCTTGTGCAAGAGGGCGGCGCGGCGCAGCGGGCGTGAATCCGCAAGTGCCTGCGGACCCTCCGTGGTGTTGAAGACCAGCTGGATTCCGCCGTTCTTGATCGCGTCCACGATGTGCGGGCGGCCTTCCAGGACCTTGTTGATCTTGGTGGCGCGGATGCCGTTGTCCTGGAGCAGGCGCTGGGTCCCGCCGGTCGCGACGATCTGGAAGCCGAGCTCGGCGAGCATCCGGATCGAGGGCAGGATCCGCAGCTTGTCCTGGTCGCGGAGCGAGACGAAGACGGTGCCCTTCACCGGGACCTTCGAGCCGGCGCCGAGCTGGCTCTTGGCGAAGGCGACGTCGAAGGAGCGGTCGAGGCCGATGACCTCGCCGGTCGAGCGCATCTCCGGCCCGAGCAGCACGTCGACGCCGGGGAAGCGGGCGAAGGGGAAGACCGCCTCCTTCACGCCGACATGGCCGAGCTTCTCCTGCTTCAGGCCGAAGCTGGCGAGGCTCTCGCCCGCCATCAGCCGCGCCGCGATCTTGGCGATCGGCTTGCCGATGACCTTGGCGACGAAGGGCACGGTGCGCGAGGCCCTAGGATTGACCTCAAGCACGTAGATGACATCGTTCTGGATGGCGTACTGGACGTTCATCAGGCCGCCGACATCCAGCGCCAGCGCCATGGCGCGGGTCTGGCGCTCCAGCTCGGCGATCATTTCGGGGCTGAGAGAGCGCGGCGGCAGCGAGCAGGCGGAGTCGCCGGAATGGATGCCGGCCTCCTCGATATGCTCCATGATCCCGGCGATGAAGGCGTCCTTGCCGTCCGAGAGGCAGTCGACGTCGACCTCGATGGCGTCAGAGAGATAGCGGTCGAACAGCAGCGGGTTCTTGCCGAGGACGGTGTTGATCTGCCCGGTCTTGTCGTTCGGGTACTTGGCCTTGACCTCGGACGGGATCAGCGAGGGCAGGGTGCCAAGCAGGTAGTTCTCGAACTGGGTCTCGTCGCGGATGATCTCCATGGCGCGCCCGCCGAGCACATAGGAGGGGCGGACGACGAAGGGCAGGCCGAGCTCGGCGGCGATCAGGCGGGCCTGCTCGACCGAATAGGCGATGCCGTTCTTCGGCTGCTTGAGCTGGAGCTTGTCGAGCAGGCGCTTGAAGCGGTCGCGGTCCTCGGCGAGGTCGATCGCGTCCGGCGTCGTGCCGAGGATCGGGATGCCGGCCTGCTCGAGCGCATGGGCGAGCTTCAGCGGGGTCTGGCCGCCGAACTGCACGATGACGCCGTGGAGCGTGCCCTTCTGCTTCTCGGTCTCGAGGATCTCGAGCACGTCCTCGGCGGTCAGCGGCTCGAAATAGAGCCGGTCCGAGGTGTCGTAGTCGGTCGAGACCGTCTCGGGGTTGCAGTTGACCATGATGGTCTCATAGCCGGCATCGCGCAGGGCGTAGCAGGCATGGCAGCAGCAATAGTCGAACTCGATGCCCTGGCCGATGCGGTTCGGCCCGCCGCCGAGGATGACGACCTTCTTGGCGGAGGACGGCATGGCCTCGTCGGCCGGGGCGCCGGCGAAGGGCATGGCATAGGTCGAGTACATATAGGCGGTCGGCGAGGCGAACTCTGCGGCGCAGGTGTCGATGCGCTTGAACACCGGCCGGACGTCCAGCGAACGGCGCAACGCCTTGACCTCGGCCTCGGTCTTGCCGGAGACCGCGGCGAGGCGCTTGTCGGAGAAACCCATCGCCTTGACCTGGCGCAGTGCGATCGGCGTCTGCGGCAGTCCGTGGACGCGGATCTTCTCCTCGGTGTCGACGATGCCGCGCATCTGGGCGAGGAACCAGGGGTCGATCTTGCAGCTCTCGTGGATCTGCTCGTCGGTGAAGCCGAGGCGCATGGCCTGGGCGACATGGAGGATGCGGTCCGGCGTCGGGGTCGAGAGCGCTGCCTTGACGGCGTTGCGGTCGTCGCCCTGGCCGAGGCCCTCGACCTCGATCTCGTCGAGCCCGTCGAGGCCGGTCTCCAGCGAGCGCAGCGCCTTCTGCAGCGATTCCTGGAAGGTGCGGCCGATGGCCATGGCCTCGCCGACCGACTTCATTGCGGTTGTCAGGGTCGGCTCGGAGCCGGGGAACTTCTCGAAGGCGAAGCGCGGGATCTTGGTGACGACATAGTCGATCGTCGGCTCGAACGAGGCCGGGGTCGCGCCGCCGGTGATGTCGTTCTCGATCTCGTCGAGCGTGTAGCCGACGGCGAGGCGCGCCGCGACCTTGGCGATCGGGAAGCCGGTGGCCTTAGACGCCAGGGCGGACGAGCGCGAGACGCGCGGGTTCATCTCGATGACGATCATCCGGCCGGTCTCGGGATCGACGGCGAACTGCACGTTCGAGCCGCCGGTCTCGACGCCGATCTCGCGCAGCACCGCCAGCGAGGCGTCGCGCATGATCTGGTATTCCTTGTCGGTCAGCGTCAGCGCCGGGGCGACCGTGATCGAATCGCCGGTATGGACGCCCATCGGGTCGAAGTTCTCGATCGAGCAGACGATGATGCAGTTGTCCGCCTTATCGCGGACGACCTCCATCTCGTATTCCTTCCAGCCGAGGACGCTCTCCTCGATCAGGATCTCGCTGGTCGGCGAGGCGTCGATGCCGCGCTCGCAGATCTCGATGAACTCGCTTTTGTTGTAGGCGATGCCGCCGCCGGTACCGCCCATGGTGAAGGACGGGCGGATGATCGTCGGCAGGCCGATGTCCTCGAGCGCCTCGAGCGCGGCGCCGAGCGTCTTGACGTGATGCGAGCGCGGGGTCGAGAGGCCGATCTTGGTCATCGCCTCGCGGAAGCGCTCGCGATCCTCGGCCTTGTCGATGGCATCGGCGGTGGCGCCGATCATCTCGACGTCGAACTTCTCCAGCACGCCCATCTTCTCGAGCGAGAGCGCGCAGTTGAGCGCGGTCTGGCCGCCCATGGTCGGCAGCAGCGCAAAGCCGCCCGGCAGGACGTTACGTTCCTTCTCGATGATCTTGGCGACGATCTCGGGCGTGATCGGCTCGACATAGGTCGAATCAGCCAGCTCCGGATCGGTCATGATCGTCGCCGGGTTCGAGTTGACCAGGACGATGCGGTAGCCCTCGGCCTTCAGCGTCTTGCAGGCCTGGGTGCCGGAATAGTCGAATTCGCAGGCCTGGCCGATGATGATGGGCCCGGCGCCGATGATCAGGATCGTCTTGATGTCTGTGCGCCTGGGCATGGGTCTCGACCGTGCTTGCGAGCGCGCGTCACCCTCGTCCGGTCGTGCGAACGGCGGGCAGCGAGCGCCTGAATGAATGCTAGGCGCTCGCTATAGACGGGAGCGGCGGCCGGGGGAAGCAGAAAGCGCGGGCAGGTGGCATGCGCGGGCGGGCATGCCTTTCGCCGGCGGGTTCGAGAGGCGTCGTTGGCCCGGGCGAGGGGCCCGGTTCGGGTTGCGGGCCCCGGCCATCGATGCGATAGAGGGCCCGGGTGCTCCGCCGCGATGGTGCGGCGGGCAGGTTTTTTGCGCTGGTCGGGCCGCCAGTGCGAGGAGACCTGCATCGATGATCCCGGCCACCCGGGCGCGCCTCCTGCGTGCGCGCCGTGCTTTTTTCCGCATTTCCGCAATCGCCTCGGGCAAGGGGCAGCGTCGATGAGCGGGACCTCCAACGCGCGCAAGCCGATCACGACGCTCCGCAAGTTCGTCGAGAGCGAATCCGCCGGCGGTCTCGTCCTGATGGCGGCCGCGCTGCTTGCCATCGTCATCGCCAACTCGCCTCAGGCTCCGGCCTATTTCGCCGCGCTGAAGGTCTATATCGGGCCGCTCAGCCTGCTGCACTGGATCAACGACGCGCTGATGGCGGTGTTCTTCCTGTTCGTCGGGCTCGAGATCAAGCGCGAGATGTTGGACGGGCAGCTCTCGACCTGGTCGCGCCGGATATTGCCAGGGGCGGCGGCGCTGGGCGGCATGGTCGTTCCCGGCCTGATCTTCCTCGCCTTCAACCGGGCCGATCCGTCCGCGCTGCGTGGCTGGGCGATTCCGGCGGCGACCGATATCGCCTTCGCGCTCGGCGTGCTGTCCCTGCTCGGTTCCCGCGTGCCGGGCTCGCTCAAGGTCTTCCTGGCAGCGCTGGCGATCATCGACGATCTCGGCGCGGTGGTGATCATCGCGCTGTTCTACACCGCCGAGATCAACCTCTATGCCCTGCTCGGCGGGGTCGTCGTGTTCGGCCTTCTCTTGGGGCTGAACCGTCTCGGCTATCGGAAGCTGCCGGCCTATCTCGCCCTCGGGCTGGTGCTGTGGGTGTTTACCCTGATCTCCGGCGTCCATGCGACCGTGGCCGGCGTCCTGCTGGCGCTGACCATCCCGATCAGGACGACGCCGGCCAAGCCCGAGGCCGATCCGGCGCACTCGCCGCTGCATCGCCTCGAACACCATCTGCATCTGCCGGTCGCCTTCCTGATCGTGCCGATCTTCGGCTTCGCCAATGCCGGCGTCTCGTTCTCCGGCCTGTCCTCGGCGGTACTGGGCGACATGCTGGCCGTCGGCGTCGCCGCCGGCCTGTTCTTCGGCAAGCTGATCGGGGTGCTGGGCGCGGTCGTGCTGATGGAGCGCAAGGGCTGGGCCGACCTGCCGGCCAATGCCAGCTGGAGCCAGATGGTCGGCGTCGCGCTGCTCTGCGGCATCGGCTTCACCATGAGCCTCTTCATCGGCCTGCTGGCCTTCGAGGACCCCGCCATGCAGGCGCGGGTGAAGTACGGCATTCTCGCCGGTTCGCTGCTCTCTGGCGTGGCGGGCTATCTCGTGCTGCGGCTCGCCCGCAGGGAGGCCCCGCCGCCGCGCGCCGCCGGTTGAGGCGGCTGCCGCCTTCGCGCTTTTCGAGCCTCTGCCTCAGGTATAGCATCGCCGCTTCCGCGATGGCGTCGAGCCGGTTCGCGACTGTTCCGGCCACGCCCCAACCAGAGGAGCATGGTCATGCGTCAACCAGATCCGCAAAAGCTCGATGCCCTGGTCGGACGCCTTGTCGGGGACGTCGGCGCCTGCGTCACCGGTTCCCTGATCGTGCTGGGCGACCAGCTCGGGCTCTACAAGGCGATGGGGGACGGCAAGCCGGTCTCCGCCGCGGAACTCGCCAGCCGGACCGGCGTCAAGGAGCGCTATGTGCGCGAATGGCTCTCGGCGCAGGCGGCGGCCGAGTATGTGCAATATGACGAGAAGACCGATCGCTTCAGCCTCTCGCCCGAGCAGGTCATGGCCTTCGCGGAGGAAGGCAGCCCGGCCTTCTTCGCCGGAGCCTTCGAGATCGTGCAGTCGATGTGGGTCGACGAGCCCAAGGTCGAGCAGGCCTTCCGGACCGGCGAGGGGCTCGGCTGGCACGAGCACAGCAAATGCCTGTTCCGCGGCACCGAACGCTTCTTCCGGCCGGGCTACAACGCCAATCTGAAGACGAGCTGGATTCCGGCGCTCGATGGCGTCGAGGCGAAGCTGGAGAAGGGCGCGGTCGTGGCCGATGTCGGCTGCGGCCATGGCGCCTCGACCATCCTGATGGCCCAGGCCTATCCGAAATCGCGCTTCTTCGCCTTCGACTATCACGGGCCCTCGATCGAGAAGGCGCGCGAGGCGGCCGACGAGGCCGGCGTCGGCGACCGGATCGTCTTCGAGCAGGCCTCGGCCAAGGATTTCCCGGCGAAGAAATACGATCTCGTCGCGATGTTCGACTGCCTGCACGATATGGGCGATCCCGTCGGCGCCGGTCGCCATGTCATGGAGACATTGGCCGATGACGGCACCTGGATGATCGTCGAGCCCTTCGCCCATGACCATCTCAAGGACAATCTCAACCCTGTCGGGCGGATCTTCTACGGGGCGTCGACGATGATCTGCACGCCCGCCTCGCTGTCGCAGGAGGTCGGGCTCGGGCTCGGGGCACAGGCCGGCGAGATGCGCCTGCGCAAGGTCGCGCTCGATGCCGGCTTCTCGCGCTTCCGCCGCGCCACCGAGACGCCGTTCAACATGGTGTTCGAGGTCCGTGCCTGATCCGGCAGCAGAGGCATGCCCCTTCGCCATGAGGGGATGAGGCATGCGGGCCTGGCGCCCTTCAGCGCGCGGGCGGGGCGATGGCGATCTCGCTGACGAGCGAGGCCCGGCGCGCCGCGGCCCGTTTCCGCCGCAGCGAGACCAGCAGCAGGCCGAGTGCGCCGAGCTCGCACAGGGCTCCGACGAAGCCGAGCTGCCAGGATGCGCCGTGGCGCAGGACCTGCTGGCCGAGCGCGGCGCCGGCCGCGATGCCGACATAGAGCGCCGAGGCGTTGAGCGAGAGCGCGACGACGGTTGCGTCGGGCGCCATCGCGGCGAGCCGCGACATTTGCGAGGGATGGCCGGCCCAGCCGGCACCGCTCCAGACCATCATCACCACCGGCAGAACGAATATCGCGAGCGCAGGGGGCAGCGTCAGGGCGACGAGCGAGGCGGTGGCGAGCGCGGCTGCGAGCAAAGCGAGCACGAAGGTCAGCGTCGGCTCGGGGCCGAAGCGGTCGCTGGCCCTTCCGCCCCATTGGTTGCCGAGTGCCGAGCCGATGCCGGCGACGACCAGGGTGGCGCTGAGCCAATGGCCGGTGATGCCGGCTTGGGCGGCGAGGAAGGGTGCGATGTAGGTGTAGAGGGTGAAGGCGCCGGTGGTCCAAAGCGCGGTGGTACCGAGCGCGAGCAGCACGTCGCCGCGACGGGCGACCTGCAGCCGCTCGGCGAGGGTGTTGGCGCCGCGCGGCAGTCCCGCCGGCATCTTGAGGAGCAGGCCGAGCAGGGCGAGGGCGCCGAACAGCGCCACGACGAGGAAGGCGAAATGCCAGCCGTGCGTTGCGACAGCGGTGCCGAGCGGCACGCCGAGGATCAGCGAGACGGTCATGCCGCCGGTGACGAGCGCGATCGCGCGGGCCCTGCGCTCCGGCGGCGCCAGCGAGACGGCGACCGCATTGGCGGCCGGCATGAACACGCCGGCGCCGAGCGCCATCAGGATGCGGGCCAGCATCAGCCAGCCGAAATCGCTGGTGAAGGCGGCCAGCAGATTGGCGAGGGTGAAGACGCCGAGAGAGCCGATCAGCACGCGCCGCCGGTCGCGATTGCCGAGCAACGTCGAGAGCACTGGCGAGCCGATGGCATAGGCGATGGCGAAGACCGAGATCAGCAGGCCTGCCATATCGACGGAGACGCCGAAGGCGGCGGCGAGATTGGGCAGGATACCGGTGATGACGAGGCTGCCCGTGCCGATGGCGAAGGCGCCGCCGGCCAGCAGGAGAAGGCGGGTGTCCATGGCGGATCGCTCCGTGGGGAGTTGCCGACTATTTCAATGATCGTTGAATCATGGGCGCCGGCCGATCATGAGTCAATCCTAAATTCAAGGATCGTTGAAACTTGTCAGGAGCAGCGCCGGCAATTAAGCCTGAGGTGATGAAGCAGATCTTCCATCCCGAGATCGAGGACGTCGTGCCGGCCGACGTGTTCGCTGCGCTGGGCGATCCGATCCGGCTCGGCATCCTGGTCTCGCTCGCGGATTGCGACGAGGTCGACAAGGCGCGCTGCGGCGCCTTCACCGAGCTCGCCTCGCCCTCGCTGCTCTCCTACCATTTCGCCAAATTGCGCGAGGCCGGGATCACGCGCTCCCGGGCGGAGGGGACTGTGCGCTTCCTCAGCATCCGCCGCGAGGAGTTCGAGCGGCGCTTCCCCGGCCTGCTCGACAGCGTGATCGAGACGGCGCGGCGCGACCCGTCGGTGCCGCGGATCAGGCTCGACGTGTGATTGCCCTCTCCGTCATGGTCGGGGCGACCGCCAGTTCACGGCTTTTGCGATGTGGCGGATGCTTTCCAGAAGGTGATGAAAGACCCGTCACGCGCGGGGAACCCTCTCCTGGAAGGAGAGGGTAGGGTGAGGTGTAGGTCGTCCGAGCAGTTCCGCGAACGCTCAACGCGCGGTCGGGTTCAGGCCAACGTTTCCAGTCCGAACACCTCACCCCTACCCCTCTCCTTCCAGGAGAGGGGATCCCGCGCCAGTCTCGTCCGCCGGGGAAGGTCAGCCTAACCGCAGCATGGGCATCCCGGCCCGAACACCGCCCGGCTGCCGAGCGCCGCCAGCTTTCCGCGCCAGCCCGGTACCTTTTCCCTGATCCCTGCCATCGTCCGCTCGCGATCGAGGCGGGTCGGGCGGCCGTCCTCGACCAGAAGCGCCCCGTCGACTATGCTGGTCACCACGTCGCTCGCCCTCGCGTAATAGACCAGCGCGGCATAGTCGCCGTAATAAGGCTGGAGGTGCGGGCGGTCGATGTCGACCATGATCAGGTCGGCCTTCTTGCCCGGCTCCAGCGAGCCGATCTCGTCCTGAAGCCCCATGACGCGGGCGGCGCCGATCGTGTGCAGCTCCAGCGCCTGTGCGCAGGTGAGGGCGGTCGGGCTGCCCAGGCGCAGGCGCATGGCGTTGAGGGCGTTGCGCATGCCCTCGAACGGGTCGTTCAGCATCCAGTCGGTGGCGAAACCTGTCGGGATGCCGCGCGCCATGATGTCCTCGAGCGGCGGGTAGCGGCCCCGGCGCGGATAGATCGTCGGGCAGTGGGCATAGGCCGCGCCGCTCTCCTCTGCGGCGTCGAGATCGCCCGTCCCGGCGAAGACGAGATGGGCGAGCACGACATCCGGGCCGAGCATGCCGACATCGCGCAGAAACTCGACGGGGCCGCAGCCATACGCCGCCTTGATCTGCTCGGCCTCGCCCGCGCTCTGGGCTGCATGGATATGCATGCCGATGCCGAGCCGGTTCGCCTCGGCACGGGCCGCCTTCAGCAACCCGGGCGAACAGGTGTCGGTGGCATGCGTGCCGATGCGCGCTGTGATGCGGCCGTCGGCAGCGCCGTGCCAGAGCTCGGCAAAGGCGACGCCGTCGCGCAGGCGTTCCTCGCCAATAGCGGCATGATGCGTGTAGTCGCCGCGCCAGAGTTCGTGCAGGCGGACATCGAAGACCTTGTGGGCGATCTGGGCGCGCAAGCCGCAGCCTTCGACCGTCTCGGCGAGGCGGTGCGGCGCGTACCAGATGTCGTTGATCGTGGTGATGCCCGACTGGAGCATGTCGGCGCAGCCGGCCTCTGCCAGCAGCGCCCATTCCTCCTCGGTGATGTCCTTTTCCATCCGGAAGGCGACTTCGAGCAGCGCCGCCTTGGCGGCGTGGTCGTCGGTCTGGCTGCGGAAGACCAATGACGCCGCGTGCGAATGGCAGTTGACGAAGCCGGGGAGGACTGCCCGCCCGGCGCCGTCGAGGGTGCGGGCCGGCGCCCAATGTCCTTCCGGCTGGCGCGGGCCGGCATGGAGGATGCGCCCGCCGGCGATCGCGACCTCGCCATCCGGGATAATCGGCATTCCCGGGCTGACCGGATAGAGGAATTCGGCGCGCACCAAGAGGTCGATCTCGATCATGGCGCGGGTTCCTCCGTCGGCAAGGGAAGCGCGAGCTTAGCGGCGTTTGAAGCGTTCTGAAGCCCTCGCGGATGCAACGGCGACTCCTTGCCAAAAGAGGTGCGGGTCATCCCAGGCGACCGGAGGGAGACCCGGGATCCATTCCGGAACCTCATTCGGGAAGGCTCAGGAATGGATCCCGGATCTCCGTTTCACTCCGTCCGGGATGACAGCGTGATGGGATGTCGAAGCCACAAGAGCAGTCTTGCGCCTCCGGATCACCCTCGCTATGAAATGTTACAACGTAACAAAATATGAGATCCGAGATGGACTCCCGCCTTCCCGTTACCGTGTTGTCCGGCTTTCTCGGCGCCGGCAAGACGACGCTGCTCAACCACGTCCTCAACAACCGCGAGGGCCGCAAGGTCGCGGTCATCGTCAACGACATGAGCGAGGTGAACATCGACGCCGATCTCGTGCGGGCCGGCGGCGGCGATCTCTCGCGCACCGACGAGAAGCTGGTCGAGATGAGCAATGGCTGCATCTGCTGCACCTTGCGCGACGATCTCCTCGCTGAGGTCGGCCGGCTCGCCCGCGACGGGCGCTTCGACTATCTCCTGATCGAGGGCACCGGCATCGCCGAGCCGCTGCCGATCGCCGCAACCTTCGAGTTCCGCGACGAGGACGGCTTCTCGCTCTCCGACCTCGCCCGGCTCGACACCATGGTGACGGTGGTCGACGCGGTGAACCTGCTCAAGGATTACGGCTCGCGCGACTTCCTGCGCGAGCGCGGCGAGACGGCGGGGGAGGGCGACGAGCGCACGCTGGTCGATCTCCTGGTCGAGCAGATCGAGTTCGCCGATGTCGTCGTGCTCAACAAGGTCGGCGATGCCGGGCCGGAAGCAGTGGCGCAGGCAAAGCTCGTCATTCGGGCGCTCAACCCGGATGCGCGGCTGATCGAGGCCGATTTCGGCCGTGTGGCGCTGGGTCAGATCCTCGACACCGGCCTGTTCGACCATGAGAAGGCGCAGGAGCACCCGCTCTGGCACAAGGAGCTCTACGGCTTCAAAGACCATGTGCCGGAGACCGAGGAATACGGCATCTCCTCCTTCGTCTACCGGGCGCGCCGGCCGTTCCATCCGGAAAAGTTCAACGCTTTCCTCGGCCAGAGCTGGTTCGGGCTGATCCGGGCCAAGGGGCATTTCTGGCTGGCGACCCGGCCGGAATGGGTTGGCGAGATGTCGCTGGCCGGCAGCATCTGCCGGACCGAGGCGATGGGCTTCTGGTGGGCCGCGATCCCGCGTTCGCGCTGGCCCGACCATCCCGAATGGAAGGCGATCCTGAACCGGCACTGGCATTCGGTCTGGGGCGACCGCCGGCAGGAACTGGTCTTCATCGGCACGGGGCTGGACGAGCAGGCGATCCGCGCCGCGCTGGATGCCTGCCTTATCGGCGAGACGCCGACGATCGCCTTCAGGCCCGAGCGCTATCGCGACCTGCCCGACCCGTTCCCGGCCTGGCTCCGGGCCGAAGCCGCCTGAGATCCCGTCAACTCAGCCCTCATCCTGAGGAGCCGCGCAGCGGCGTCTCGAAGGATGTTCCAGCTGGTTCAGGAGCCTCCTGGAGCATCCTTCGAGACGCGCCTCTGGCGCTCCTCAGGATGAGGGCAGGGGAGGCCCGCGTCGTTTTCTCGTCGCCCGCTGTGGCGCCTGTCCCGGAGGTTTAGAATGCACCCCCACTTGCTGTCTTCCCTTGCGCTGTCCGTCGGACTCGCGAGCCTGCCGGCACTTGCCCATGACCACGCGGTCCTGCGCGGCCGCCTGGTCTTCGCCGACCATGAGAAGCCGGTGGTCCGCGTGCTCGATCTCGACACCGGCGAGGTCACGCATAGCTTCGACGTGCCCAAGGCCAATCCCGGCTTCGCCGGCATCGAAGGCGGCCGCTTCGTCGCGATCAAGACCGGCGACGATGCCGGCACGATCCGCTTCCTCGATACCGGCCTGACGATCGAGTCGCATGGCGACCACAACGACATCGAGAAGGGGCCGGTGAAGCTCACCGACCTCGTGCTGACGGGTCAGAAGCCGGCCCATGTCATCTCGGGCCATGGCCAGCTCGCGCTGTTCTATGACGGCATTCGCCCCTGGGACGGGCCAAGCACGGCGAAGGCGGTGCTGGTTGCGATCGACGACCTTGCCAAGGACAAGCCGGCGCTAACGGAATGGCCGAGCCCCGGACCGCAGCACGGCATCGTCGTGCCGCTCGGCGCACGGCGCTGGCTGACCTCGGTGCCCAACCCCGCCTATGTCAGGGGCGACGACCGCAAGGCGTCGTCCCGGCCGGACGGTTTCGAAATCCAGCAGCAGGACAAGCGCGGCTGGCGCAGGCTCGCCTCCTTCAACGATCGGGCGAAGGCCGACGCCTCCTGCAAGCTCTATCACGGCCATGCTGCGGCCGGCGGGCGCCATGTCTTCGGCTGCGCCGAGGGCGAGGGTGGCGGCATGCTGATCCTGTCGCAGAGCAAGAGCGGCTTCAGCGCGCGCAAGCTCGCCTATCCCGACGAGCGCCGGATCAGCGCGATCAAGGCGCGGGCCAGCGCCAAATTCATGGTCGCCAATTACGGCAAGGAGGCGCCCTATGATGCGCTGCTGCGGGTCGATCCGGCGGCGCAGTCGCTGTCGACGAACGATGTCCTGCCGGTGCCGGGCGGCCAGCCGGCCTGCCAGTTCGAGCTTTCCGGCAACGGCAAGCGCCTCGCCAATCTGACGTCGGACGGCAAGCTGCGGATCTACGAGATCGCGCCGGCTTGGAAGGAGCTCGCCAGCTTCGAGGCGGTGCCGGCCTTCGACTGCCAGTATGGCGCGCGGACGCCGACGCCGTCGCTGGCGGTGATCGGCGGCAATGCCTTCGTCAGCGATCCGCTGAACGGCCGCATTCGGGAGTACAGCCTCGATTCGCTGAAGCAGGGGCTGGACCTGCCGGTCGAGGGCAAGCCGGCCAATCTCGCCGGCAGCGATGCGGGGTGAGGACCGGCATCATAGAGCGCGAGTCGTCCCGGGCGACCAACGGGAGACCCGGGACCCATTCCGGAACCGTGATTGGAAATGCTCAGGAATGGATCCCGGATCGGCGCCGCTGTGCGGCTTGTCCGGGATGACTCAAGAGAGGAAACCGCATGGTTTGTAGGCTTCCGTTCAGCATCCGGGGTATAGGCATCCCGGATGCTGAACCGTCTCCCCCGCCACACGCGCCAGGTCATCGCCTACGCCTTCTCCGGCGTGATGGCGGCGGTCGCGCATTACGGTTTGCTGATCGGCCTGGTCGAGCTCGGCGGGGCTGATCCTGTATTGGCGTCGCTCGCCGGTTTCGTGCTCGGCGGCGTCGTCTCTTACGCGCTGAACCGTTGGCTGACTTTCGAGGCGACGCGGACCCATGGTGAGGCGAGCTGGCGCTTCGGCCTGATCGCCTTCGGCGGCTTCGTGCTGACCGGGGTGCTGATGCACCTCTTCGTCAAGGTTGCCGGCCTGCCCTATCTGCCGATGCAGGTGGTGACGACGCTGATCGTGATGGTCTTCACCTTCGCTGGCCACAAATTCTTCTCCTTCGCCGATCGCGAAGGGGCGTGATCAGGCACTCGCGCTTGCTTGAGGCGCAATCTCCGGGACCGTGAGTGCCTTCCTGGCCGAGAAGGCCATACGGTGCGGGTTGTGGCCGAAATTCGCGCGGCGTGTGACGCCTTCGAAACCGGCCGCTTCGACCAAGGCGGTGATGCCGACGGCGCTGTAGGTCGAGAGACCGTATTGTGCCCGCAGCTTGCGGTAGTCCGAGAAGACGGTGCGGACGAGGCCCCCGAGCGCGGCGAAGAAGAAGCCGCCGCGCCAGGCGAAGGCAAGCAGCTCGCTCGCATCGGTCAGGGGCGAGAGATCGGGCGGGATCACGTCAGCAAGGATGAGCTCACCGCCGGGCCTGAGCTTGGCGAGCCAGGTCGCCAGCGCCCGTTTCAGTTCGTCCTCGCTCAGATACTGGATCAGCGAGTTGGCGACGACGAGATCGAGCGAATCATCCGGCAGCGCCTCGACCTCTTCCGGCGAGACCACTGTGAGATTGGCCAGACGGCCGAAACGGGCCCTCAGCTTGTCACGGACGGTCGGCGCCGCCTCGCAGAGGATCAGCTTTCCGCTGGCGGCGGCGGCGAGATCGGCTGAGAGCGCTTCGCCGCAACCGACATCGAGAACGGCCGCATCCCTGCCCGGTACAGCGGCGGCGATGTCCTGCGCGATGCGCCGGTAGTGCAAGGCCTTGTGACGCTCCGAGACGTAGATCGCGTGCTCGCCATTCCAGAAGTCGCGCCAGGACATCGGGCCTTTTCCGTTTCGGGCCGGCGCGGAGGGCGCCTTTCCGGCTAGCCCTAGCCTGTTTCTGGGGAGCGCGGAACCGGGGCGTCTCGGGTTTCGCCAGTGCGGAAAAGCGCCGCGCTCAACCGAAACAGCCGCAGGTGCGGCCAAACGGTTTGCGCTCCGGCTGGCGAGACCCTAGCCTTTCCGGAGCCGAACATGTGCCCGGGGGGACCATGCTGCTGCTGCCTAAGCTCCTGAAGCGTTTCGTCCGCCAGGGCCGTCTCACCGTGATAACGCCGGATGGCAAGCGCCATGTCTTCGGCCCCGGTCCCGGCCCGATCAGTTTCGCCGGCCAGAACAAGAGCGCACCCGACGTTACGGTGCGCTTCTCGGACGACAGGATAGAACGCGAGATCTTCCTCAATCCCGAGCTCGCTTTGGCCGAAGGCTACATGGACGGGCGCGTCAATTTCGAGGATGGCTCCTCGATCCACGACCTGCTCTCGCTGTTCTGGCTGCAGCGCAAGGAACTGCGCAAACATCCGCTGCAGCAGGCGATCCGCAAGGTCCGGTTCAAGATCAGGCGCTTCCGGATGCACAATCCGCTCGGCGTCGCCGGCAAGAAGGTGAAGCATCACTACGACATCCCGACCGAGTTTTACCGGCTCTGGCTCGACGAGACGATGACCTATTCCTGTGCGTATTGGCATTCTCCGGACGTAGGATTGGAGAACGCGCAGAAGGCCAAGCTGCGCCATCTCGCCGCCAAGCTCAGGATCGAGCCGGGCATGCGGGTGCTCGATATCGGCTCGGGCTGGGGCGAACTTGCGATCTATCTCGCCAGGGCCTGCGGGGCGACTGTCACCGGCCTCAACGTCTCGCCGGACCAGATGGCGGCGGCGCAGAAGCGGGCGGAAGCGGCCGGCGTCGGTGGTGCCGTCAGCTTCATCAACAAGGACTATCGCGAGCTCACCGGCACCTTCGACCGCGTCGTCTCGGTCGGCATGATGGAGCATGTGGGCGTCGCGCATTACCTCGAATATTTCGAGAAGATCCGCGATCTGCTCACGCCGGACGGGATCGCGCTCGTCCACTGCATCGGCCGGGTCGGGCCGCCGGGCTTCACTGGCCCGTTCTTCGACAAGTACATCTTCCCCGGCGGCTATGCCCCGGCGCTGTCGGAGGTCTTCGCCGCGGTCGAGCAGACGGGCCTGTGGCATTCCGACTGCGAGTTCTGGCGTCGGCATTACCACTGGACGCTGGAAGCCTGGCGCGAGCGCTTCATGGCGCATCGCGACGAGGTCGTCGTCATGCTGGGCGAGCGCTTCGCGCGGATGTGGGAGTTCTACCTGTCCGCCTGCTCGATCTCCTTCGATATCGGCGGTGACATGGTCTTCCAGCTCCTGCTCGGCCAGCACAAGAGCGCTGTGCCGGTGATCCGTGACTATGTCACCGAGGCTGAACAGCAACTGGAACGGCGCGGCTTCTGAAGGCGTGCCGTCGCCGCCGGGACGCGGCTGGCGAAGCACTTCCAGCATCTTCGAGCGTTGTGGATAGATGATCGGAGAGGTACGCCAGAATATCAGCCGGCGGCTCTGACCCGTCCTGCCGAAACCCGCTATCCTGCCCGCGCTTTCCGCTCATTCAGCTTTCACATCCAGCGCGGTGATGAAGATGAGACTGGTCGCCGGAGCCATGCTTTGCGCTGCAACCGTCCTTCTCACGTCGGGCGCAGGCATCGCGCAGCAGAAGTCGGCCGAATGGGTGCTCGGCGTCGACAAGGACACGCAGGAGGAACTCGGCCTGAAGAAGCCGCCGAGGGTTGCGCATGTACGCGCCAAGGCGGGCCGGAAGAGCAGTTTCGTCCTGACAAAATGTAGCAGGAACGCGATCGAGGGACGTTTCGACGACGATCCGACGATCAATGTCGAGAAGCTGGCTGGCGGTTCGGACACCAAGAAAATCTTCGTCTCCTTTGACGGCGTCTCGGCGGTCTCGACTTTCGCGGACAACGGCTATGCGCCCTGGTATGTCGCGCTCCCGACGCCGCCCCGCAATGCCACGACGATCAATCTCTGCCCGACCGCCGAGGCGGCGGGTTCGCGCTGCCTGCGCTTTCCGATCGAGGGTTTCGCCGGGGCCCGGCAATTCGTCTGCGGGCGCTGAGCGGTCGGCTCTGCCGCCGAGCGGCACGTTCCGCTCAGCCGGGCGGCGGCAGGGCGCGAAGATAGCCGGTCGCGGTGAGCTCCCCGACAT
Organism: Allobosea rubneri; assembly: GCF_032464875.1. Taxonomy (NCBI): domain Bacteria; kingdom Pseudomonadati; phylum Pseudomonadota; class Alphaproteobacteria; order Hyphomicrobiales; family Alloboseaceae; genus Allobosea; species Allobosea rubneri. The sequence continues at coordinate 92,206 of NZ_JAWDID010000009.1, read as the reverse complement.
AGTCGAGGATGATCTGGCGCAGGCTGTCGACCGTGCGTGACGGGCCGGAAGGGCGCCGCACCATGCCGCCGGGGCGCAGCTCCGTCTCGATATGACAGGGCACGAGGCGCAAGCCGCCGCGGACGAGGTCGCCGACCATGGTCAGGCTCGAGAGCATCGAGACGCGATCCGACGTCATCAGCACCTCCCGGATCATCGACATCGAGCTGGCGCGCAGCACCGGCGTCTCCAGCTCCAGCCGGTTGCCGCGCATCGCCATCTCGACATCCTGGCCAAGTCGCTGGTCGAGCGTCGGCAGGATGAAGGGTTGCGTCTTCAGGGTCTCCAGATCGATGCGCCCGTTCTTGAAGAGCGGATGGCCGTAGCGGGCAAGCAGCGCCAGCGGCTCGTCATAGAGCGGCTCGCGGATGAAGCTGTCGGGGATGACCGGCTCGTAGAGCCGCCCGACGATCAGGTCGATCTTGTTCGAGCCGAGCAGCGCCAGCAGCTCGTGCATGCGGCCCTCGACGATCTGCACGGTGGTGCCTGGATGGGCCGTGTTGAAGCGGGTCAGGACCTGCGGCATCAGCCCGGTCGCGGCCGAAGGCAGGACGCCGACGACGATCGCCTCCAGCATGCCGGTGTCGATCAGGATCAGATCCTCGCCGATCCGGTCGACCTCGGCGAGGACGCGGCGGGCGCGGGCAATCACGGCCTCGCCATAGCGGGTCAGCGCGACGCCGCGGGGCAGGCGATCGAAGATCCTGACGCCGAGATAGTCCTCGAGATCGAGCAGGCTGCGGGTCGTCGCCGGCTGGGTCAGGCCCAGTGCCCGGGAGGCCTTGAGCACGCTGCCCTCATCGGCGATTGCGACCGCAACCCGCAGTTGCCGCATGCGCAGGCGCTGCTTGAGAAGGGAGAAGCTGCGTCCGGCCATCTGAGACACCATGCAAGGCGCGCGGTAGGGGCGCGCAGGAGCGAAGATCGAGAGATATACCGGTATCGGTATATCTGTATCCGATAAACGCTGTATTTTTCGGAGTTTTCGGCGACTAGGGTCCTGAATCTATCAGGGTTTCGTAATGCCGCCGAGAGGATATGCCGTGTCGGATAAGAGCTTTGTCGTGGTTGCCGCCCATGTCGGCGATTTCGTCTGGCGTGCGGGAGGGGCAATCGCCTGCCATGCGGAGCTGGGCCTGAAGCCGATCGTGGTCTGCCTGAGCTATGGCGCCTATGGCGAGTCGGCCAAGCTCTATGAGGACAAGGCGATGACGGCCGCGAAGGCCCGCGATATCCGCCGCGAGGAAGCCGAGAACGCTGCGAAAATCCTCGGCGCCGAGATCCATTTCCTCGGCGAGGAAGACTATCCGCTGCGGCCGACGGCGGAGATGTTCGAGACGACGGTCCGCCTGCTGCGCAAGCACCAGCCCGCCTTCATGATGACGCATCCGCGTGTCGACCCCTCGAACTGGGACCATGTCGAGACCTTCCGCTTCGCCGTCGAGGCGCGCCAGGTCGCGCAGGCGCAGGGGCGGCCCTGGGGCGAGATCGCGGGGGCGCCGCAGGTCTACTGCTTCGAGCCGCACCAGCCCGAGATCTGCGAATACGTTCCCGACACCTATCTCGATATCACCGAGGTCTGGGAGCAGAAGTTCGCGGCGATGCAGTGCCTCAAGGGCCAGGTCTCGCTGTGGAGCTACTACAAGGGCGTCGCCGAAAAGAACGGAAACCTGGCGCGGCGCCGCAATTTCGGCTCGGCACTCTATGCCGAGAGCTTCCAGAGGGTGTTCCCGACGACGATGAACCGGCTGGACCCGGTCTGACGGTAATCAAGAAGCACAAGCCAAAAAACACAATCGAGGGGAGAGAAGATGCCTGGGAGAGCACTGAAGAGCCTGATCATCGCAGCGTCGGCGCTGCTGCTGTCGCAGGCCGCCAGCGGCCAGGACTATCCGAGCAAGGTTGTCACCGTCGTCAACGGCTTCTCCTCGGGCGGGGCCGTCGACACCGTGGCGCGGGCGCTGTCGGAGCGGCTTTCGGCCAGTCTCGGCCAGAACTTCATCGTCGAGAGCCGCCCGGGCGCCGGCTCCAACCTTGCCGCCATGGCGGTGGTCCGCAGCGCGCCGGACGGCCATGCCCTGCTGCTCGGCACCAACGGCCTCGCGATCAACATGGCGCTCTACAAGACGCCGGGTTTCGACGTGGAGAAGGACCTCGCGCCGATCTCGATGGTCGGCGACATTCCGGCGGTGATCGCGGCGCACCCATCCTTTCCTGCCAACTCGATCGCCGAGCTGATCGCCTATGCCAAGCAGAAGCCGAACGAGGCCTCTTATGCCACACCGGGGAACGGCTCGTTGCCACATCTCGCCGTAGCGCTCCTGTCGAAGCAGGCCGGCATCGAACTGCGGCACGTCGCCTATCGCGGGGGCCATCCGGCGGTCACCGATGCGATCGGCGGGCATGTGCCGCTGGTCGTCGTCAATGCGCTCGAGGCAACGCCCTACATCAAGGAAGGGCGGCTGAAGGGGCTGGCGGTCACGGGGCCGGCGCGCCTCGCCAACCTGCCGGACGTGCCGACAGTCGCCGAGGGGCCGGGGCTCGCCGGCTTCGACGCGCAGACCTGGTGGGCGCTGTTCGCGCCGGCCGGCACGCCGCCGGCCGTGGTGCAGAAACTCCAAAGCGAGGTCCACAAGGCGCTGGCCGATCCCAAGCTGCGCGAGCGCATCGAGACCGTCGGCGGCCGCGTCCGCAGCTCCACCGCCGCGGAGCTGGGCGCCTTCGTCACCACCGAGCGCAAGAAATGGGGCCAGGTCGTCGCCGATACCGGCCTGCGCGAGTGAACTGATCTTTCGCCTCGTCGCGGGTTCTGCGGCGAGGCACCGCTTTCCGATGAATGAGACGAGGCCTCCATGAACCCTGTCGTGATCCGCACGAACAAGCGCGCCGCTGCCGCCGACATCGCATCCTTGGCCGAACTCGGCGTCTCGACCACGCATGAGGCGATGGGGCGCAGCGGCTTGATGAAGCCCTATATGCGGCCGATCTATGCCGGCGCGCAGATCGCCGGCAGCGCGGTGACGGTGCTGGCCCAGCCCGGCGACAACTGGATGATCCATGTCGCGATCGAGCAAGTGAAACCCGGCGACGTCCTCGTCGTCGCCTGCACTACCGACAATACCGACGGCATGTTCGGCGACCTGCTCGCGACCTCGCTGATGGCGCGCGGCGGCGCCGGCCTGATCATTGATGCCGGGGTGAGGGACGTTCGGGTGCTGACGCAGATGGGCTTTCCGGTCTGGTCGCGGGCGATCTCGGCCAAGGGCACGGTCAAGGCGACTTTGGGCTCGGTCAATGTCCCGGTGGTCTGCGCCGGGGCGCTGGTCAATCCCGGCGATGTCGTCGTCGCCGATGATGACGGGGTCGTGGTCGTGCCGCGCCTCGATGCGGCTTCCGTCGCCGAAGCCGGGCGCAAGCGCGAGGCCGGCGAGGAGGAAAAGCGGAGGCGCTTCGCGGCCGGCGAGCTCGGGCTCGACATGTACGGGATGCGCGAAGGGCTGGCGAAGGCGGGCCTGGTCTACTGCGACGATTCCGAGGACTGAGTTTTGCTTGAGCGGAGCCAGCGACGAATGTCGCCGGCGGCTCCGCCCAAGGTTCGGTCTCAGCGCTTCAGGTTGACGATCACCACGCCGGCGAGCGCCATCGCGCCGCCGAGGATGCCGAGCGCGGTCGGTACCTCGCCGAGCCAGAGAAAGCTGATCAGCATCGCGGTCGGCGGCACGCCGTACTGGAAGTTCGAGGCGCGGGCGGCCGGCAGACGCGAGAGCGTGATCGCCCAGGTGCCATAGGCGATGAGACTCGGCACGACCGCGAGATAGACCACCGACCAGAGTGCCTGGCTCGGCGCGGAGGGGATCTGCTCCAGCGCGCCGGGCAGGAAGGGCGAGAGCGCGAGCCCGCCGATCGCCATGTTCCAGGCGGCGACCGAGAGCGGCTTGTGGCGGGCGAAGAGCGGCTTCTGCACCACGGTCGAGATCGCGTTGCAGAAGGCGGCGCCGAGGATCAGCAGGACGCTGATGCCGATGTTCAGGTCGAGCCCGTTGCCGAGTGCGATCACGCCGATGCCGGCGAAGGAGAGGGCGGTGCCGAGCCAGGCGACGAGGCTGAAGCGCTCGTTCAGGATCAGCATGGCGAGCGCGGCGGTCATGATCGGGTTGGTGTTGATGATGAAGCTCGCGGCGCCCGCCGGCACGACGCGCTGGCCGAGATTGAGCAGGATCGCATAGAGCGCGATGAAGACGATGCCGCCGGTGAGGAAGCGCCAGATATCCGTGCCGGTGGGCAGGGCGGCGCGGGTTGCGACCAGGAAGAGCGCGGCCGGCACGCCTGCGAGCGCAAAGCGCAGCGCCGCCATTTCGAGTGGCCCGAAGCCGGTCAGTCCAGCCCGGATCGCCGGGAAGGAGGAGGCCCAGGCGATCACGGTGAACGGGACCGTGAAGAGCAGTACGGGATCGATCGTCGAGCCGGTCCGGGCTGGGGTCGCGGAGCATGCGGTTGTCATGGTGGGCCTCGAGGGCTGGTGACGTTTCGCTCCCGATAGACGCTTCTCCGAGCTGATTGACAAACGAGTAATTCGATGGCGAGCTGTGACGATGGATCACAGCTCGAACCTGCCGCCGCTCGACACGCTGCGCGCCTTCGAGGCCGCCGCCCGCTCCGGCAGCTTCTCAGGTGCGGCGGAAGCCTTGAACCTGACCCATGGCGCGGTCAGCCGGCAGGTGGCGAGGCTCGAACACTGGCTTGGCCTGCGCGTCTTCGTGCGCCAGGCCCGCGGCGTCGTGCTGACGCCGGAGGGGCAGCGACTGCTGCAGCGGACGCAGGAGGCCTTCTCGCTGTTCGCCGACACCTCCGATCGCTGGAGCGAGCAACGCGGCGCCGCGGTGGTGCGCTTCAGCGCGACGCCCTCGGTCTGCTCGCTCTGGCTGATGCCGCGCTGGCAAAGGCTGGAAAGCGGTGATCCGGCCTTGCGTATCGTGTTGCAGGTCGATCACCGGATGGTCGCGCTCGATGAGGAGGGCATCGACCTCGCCATACGCTGCGGGCGCGGCGGCGCTCCGGGCCGGGTCTCGGTGCAGCTTTTCGAGGAATGGTGCTTTCCGGTGGCCTCGCCGGCGCTGGCGCAGGCGATCGGCGAGGGCGGGCCGCAGCGGTTGCTGGATCAGCCGCTGATCCATGATTCCGATGCGGCCGGCTGGCGCGCCTGGTTCAATGCCCAGGGGCTGGACTATCGCCCGCGCCCGCAGGACCGGCGCTTCGAGGATTACAACCTCGTGCTCGACGCTGCGGCCTGCGGGCTCGGCGTCGCCCTGGCGCGACCGCCTCTGGCGCAGGCGCAGATCGATTCCGACCGGATCGCGATCGTCGATCCGCGCACCGCGTTGAACCCGGTTTCCTACTGGCTCGACCGGCCGCTCGGCCAGCCGCGCCCTGCTGCATCGGCGCTGGCGACGCGGATCGCAGCCGAAGCCGGGTTGCCGCCGGCCAAGCTTGCGAGCTTCCTGAAGCAGGAGGCGCGCGCCGCGGCATAGGGCGGCGTGCCGCTTTCGGGCTCTGGGCCTATTTCCTCGAAGCCAGCGGTGCGAGGCGCCGGATGAAGTCGGCCTGCGACCGGCAACCGGTCTTCGCCAGCACCTGTTTGATCTGGCTGCGAACCGTCTCGCGGTTCACGCCGCGGGACCGGGCCAGTTCCTCGCCGGTCAGCCCTTCCAGGAGCCCTGCGGCGATGGCTGCCTCGGCTTTCGTCAGGTCGTAGAGCTCGCAGAGAAGCGAGGCTGCGATCTGCAGGCTCCGCTCCGAGGTGGTGACGACGAGCATGGCCTGAGCCCGCGAGAAGATGTCCCGCGCCTGCCTGCGGATCGGCAGGACATGGATGACGAAGGCCGGGCGGTCGTCCCTGCGCGGCGCCGGGATCGAGCGGGTGTCGCCGAGCTGGTCGCGGGCAAGCTCCGAGAGGGCCTTCTGCAGGAGGGCATCGGCCCGTTCGTCGTCGATCGCGACCTTGTCCCTGGCCCCGATGACGACCTGGCCTTCGAGCTTCTCGAAGCTCGTATTGGCCGCGAGCACACCCTGGCCGGCGCCGATGAGCGCCGCAGGGGAGCCTGCTTGCTCGAAGGAGGCGAGGCTTGCCTGCGCACGCTGCATCTGCAGCTTGGAGGCGAGTACCGCCGCCCGGGCGAGATGCGGGCGCACGCCATCGAGGAGCGTGGTCTCCCTGCGAGACACCGGGCCCATCTCGAATCTGCGCTCGAGGGTGAAGACGATGTCGTCGCCAGACGAGGAGCGGACATGGGTTGCCGTTCCCCAGCCGTAGCCTTCCGGTCTCAGGAAATCGGTGTAGAGGGGCGTTCGAGCCAGCTCTTCGTCGGTGAAGAGGTCGTGATCGGTGACGAAGCCGGTGCCGCCATGGGCGAGCAGGCCGGCCATGCGGGCATTGCGGTTCATCCAGCCCTGCTGCATGAACCGGTCGAAGACCGGCGCGAACTCCTTGGAGGCCACCCAATTGGTGCCCTGGCCGGAATGGGCGAAAAGCAGCCCGCCAGTGCAGCCAACGATCTCGGCCAGTCTTGCGATCGCGCCCGGCCACACGTCGGGGACCATTGCGGCCTCGTAAAGCATGGCGACCGCATCGCCGAACTCGGCTGCGTCAAGCATAGGCATCGTCCCCCAAGCAATGGGATGCGATACGGCTACAATTTCGTCAATCATCACTTGGGCGAAAGAGCTCGCGTTCAGTCCGCGGACCCGATTTTCTCTACGAAAGTTCTGGCGGCTTGGCTGGCGGGAGTGCCAAGCGACGGATCGTTGGCCTCGGCGATGCCCTTCTTCGCGGCTGGTGCGGCGAGAGGCCAAACCTCCAATCGCGGCCGTGACAAAACGTCCGAAAACAGGCTGCCCTCATTGACCGTGCGCGTAAGCGCTATATACAGTCGTATATAGCGCTTACGCGCTTCGAATCTGAGGTCGACAGACTTGCCGCCTCAGATTTCCCTTCAACTGCCTGATCCCCGCCAGGGCGATCAGGCATTTTTTTTGCCCGGAACCGAGGCCCAACGGCGCGCGATCCGGCCCTTTTGCAGTGCTTGCTCGCCGTTGCCGGTGTTCTAGTCAGCCAGCAGAGCCTCTGCTTTCGCCTCGGACGGTGCCTGATGCTGGTTACCGTCGAGATGTGCCCGCATCTCCTCGGCCAGCGTGAAGAAGCGGTCGCGTACTGTCCGTGCATGCGGGTTGGCGCGCTCGATGGCGAGGAAGACGCCGGGCGCGTCGTGACGGACCATCTCGGTCGCCTGCATCAGGAGGTCGAAGCTCGCGGTCGTCATCCGGCGCGGCAAAGGCTCCATCTGGACCAGGATCTTCGCGATCAGATGGGTCAGGCCCTGGACGAGTGCAACCTCGCGGTCATGGGCATCGGGCGTGGTCAGGATGACATTGAGGCCGAGCACGCCGCGCAGGAAGGCCGCGATCCGGCCGGCGCTGCGGCCGCGGATCGGGCAGATCGCGATCTTCAGGCCCCTGATGCCATGGCGCGCGCTCTGCGGCCCGAACAGCGGGTGGGTCCCGACGATCTCGACATGCTCCGGCAGTCCGGCCTGCATGGCGAGAGCCGGGCCGATCTTGACCGAGCCGACATCGAGCACGACCGCGCCGGCGCGCAGATGCGGGGAGAGCGCGGCGAGTGCCGAAGGGACGGCGCCAACCGGAACGGCGAGGATGACGAGATCGCAGGCACCGATCTCCGGGATTTCGGCGGGGACGAGACCCTTGCCAGCGTCGTCGAACTGGGCGGGCCGGTCCGGATCGAAGACGCGCAGTTGGAAATGCGGCTGAAGATGGCGCGCCATCAGGCGGCCGAAGGCGCCGAAGCCGATGATGCCGATGATGCCGATCGAGGTGACGGTCTTGCGGGGAGTATGCATCGCGTTTTCCTTGGGGAGGGCCGCGATGCCGGGTGACTGCCTGATTTCAACCGCCAGCGCGGCGGTTGAGACATGGGAATGCCACCGCCTTATGAGGACGGGGCGTAATAGTTCCGGGCGAGGAGGCAGGAGATGGCCATGGCCGGCTTAGAGCGCCACGCCGCGCTCCTGTCAACTCAGAGCTGCGGCGAGTAGGCGGTCGGCGTCAGCGTCCGGTCCTCGATCGCGCCGACGAGGTCGCCATGCTCGATCGCGCTGACGCGTTTGATCTCGATCCATTCGGGGTCGGCCTTGAAGCTCGCCCAGCGCTCCGCCTTGGTCTGCGTATCGGGCCAGGCGAGAAGATAGGCGAACTCGGTGCGGGTCGCGCTCCTGGTCTCCCAGAGCGAGAGGATGCGGAAGCCGTGGCGGGCCATGATGCGCATCGCGTGATCTCGAAAGCGGGCGTGGAACGCGGCCTTGTTGCTCTCGAAGATCTCGTAGATGCGCAACTGGTGGATCATGGCGCCCGCCTTGCTCAGACCGCGTTCTTCGCCTTGTCCTCGGCCATCATCTCGACGAAGCGCGTGAACAGGTAGTGGCTGTCCTGCGGGCCGGGCGAGGCTTCGGGGTGGTGCTGGACGCTGAAGGCCGGACGGTCGGTCAGCGCGATGCCGCAATTGGAGCCGTCGAAGAGCGAGACATGGGTCTCGGTCGCGTTCTGCGGCAGGGATGCCGGGTCGACCGCGAAGCCGTGGTTCATCGAGACGATCTCGACCTTGCCGGTGGTCTTGTCCTGAACCGGATGGTTGGCGCCGTGATGGCCCTGCTTCATCTTGAGGGTCTGGCCGCCAATGGCGAGCGCCAGCATCTGATGGCCGAGGCAGATGCCGAAGGTCGGAATCTTGCGCTCCAGCAGGTCGCGTATCACCGGAACGGCATATTCGCCGGTCGCCGCCGGGTCGCCCGGGCCGTTCGAAAGAAAGACGCCATCGGGGGCGAGATCGAGGATCTGCTGGGTCGTCGCGGTCGACGGCACGACCTGGACGTCGCAGCCGGCCTTGGCGAGCAGGCGCAGGATGTTGCGCTTGACGCCGTAGTCGATGGCGACGACGCGATGCGCGGCGGCCTCGCGCTTGCCATAGCCGCGGGGCCACTGCCAGGGCGTCTCGTCCCAGTCGAAGCGCTGCGTCGAGGCGACGAGCGGCACGAGGTCGAGGCCGGCCATGTCGGGCAGGGCGGCGGCTTCGCGCTTCAGGGCGTCGAGGTCGAAGGCGCCGTTGGGGTCATGGGCGATGATCGCGTTGGGCATGCCCTTGTCGCGGATCAGCGCGGTGAGGGCGCGGGTGTCGACGCCGCAGATGCCGACGATGTTGCGGGCCTTGAGCCAGGCGTCGAAATGCCTTCCGGCGCGCCAGTTGGAGGGCTCGGTGATCGCGGCGTGGAGGACGACGCCGCGCACGCCCGAGGAAGAGGCGGCATTCACCGTCTCGGTGTCGTCGTCGTTGACGCCGACATTGCCGATATGGGGGAAGGTGAAGGTGATGATCTGGCCGGCATAGGACGGGTCGGTCAGGATCTCCTGATAGCCGGTCATCGCCGTGTTGAAGCAGACCTCGCCCGGCGCCTGGCCGATCGCTCCGAGGCCGAAGCCTTCGAGCACGGTTCCGTCCGCCAGCACCAGAACCGCGGTCGCGCGCGGTTCGCTCCAGCCCGCCGCGGCGGGGTTCCCTTCGTCAACGGTCATGTCTATGTCTCGTCCAGGCCGCTCGGAAGCGCGGCATCGTGAAGGCAGGGCGCCGTATGGCGCCGCCGGTCTGGAGCGTGAGCCTTAATGAGGCGCTCGCGCTCCGTCAATGAACGAAGACGAGGATAGGCAAGTCATGTCCACCCTGCGCGAGCAATTCTCCGCCGACCTGAAGACCGCGATGAAGGCCGGCGAGAAGGGCAAGGTCGCCGCGATCCGCCTGATCCAGTCGGCGCTGAAGGACAAGGACATCGAGGCGCGCGGCGCAGGAAAAGGCGAGATCTCGCCGGACGAGATCCTCGCCATGCTGCAGAAGATGATCAAGCAGCGCCAGGAATCGATCGCGATCTACGACGCCAATGGCCGCCCCGAGCTCGCCGATGGCGAACGCGCCGAGGTCGCGGTGATCAGCGCCTACCTGCCGCAGCAGATGGGCGAGGCCGAGGTCAAGGCTGCCATCGAGAAGGCGATCGCCGAGACCGGCGCCGCCGGCGTCAAGGACATGGGCAAGGTGATCGGCGCGCTGCGCGCCGCCTATGCCGGCCAGATGGACTTCGGCAAGGTCTCGCCGCTGGTCAAGGGCATGCTCGGCGGCTGAGTGCCGACCGACCGGACGCGGCATCCTTCGCTCCGGATCAAGCAGCCCCCTGATGCGGGGGCTGCTGTCGCCTTCGGGCGGTGGCTGTGGATATAGGCGATAAGCCCCTCGCGTTTCGCTCCGGGGCTGGCTTTCATCGTCCGATCGCCACATAGGAAGCCATGAAGTTCCCGCCCTCCGTCCTTGAGGAGATCAAGGCGCGGCTGCCGGTCTCGGCGGTCGTGGGCAAGCGCGTGCGCCTCGCCAAGGCGGGGCGCGAATGGAAGGGGCTCTCGCCCTTCAACGCCGAGAAGACGCCGTCCTTCTTCGTCAACGACCAGAAGGGCTCCTTCTTCGATTTCTCCTCCGGCAAGAACGGCGACATCTTCAAGTTCGTGATGGAGACGGAAGGGCTTTCCTTCCCGGAGGCGGTCGAGAAGCTCGCTTCGGAGGCCGGCGTCGCGCTGCCGAAGGTCTCCTTCGAGACGCAGGCGCAGGAGGAGCGTCGCAAGGGCCTGCACGAGGTGGTGGAACTCGCGGCCCAGTTCTTCGAGGCCGAATTGCAGACCGAACGCGGCGGCCTCGCGCGGCGTTACCTCGCCGGGCGCGGGCTCGAGGGCAAGGCGCGCCAGCTCTTCCGCATCGGCTATGCCCCGCCCGACCGTTTCGCCCTGCGTGATCATCTCGCTGGCAAGGGGGTCGGTGCGGAGCTGATGATGGAGGCCGGGCTGCTGGTCCATGGCGATGAGATCGCCGTGCCCTATGACCGTTTCCGCGACCGGATCATGTTCCCGATCCACGATGCGCGCGGCCGGGTCATCGCCTTCGGCGGCCGGGCGATGAGCGCCGAGGTTTCGGCCAAATACCTGAATTCGCCGGAAACCCCGCTCTTCCACAAGGGCGCGCTGCTGTTCAACCATCACAATGCCCGGAAAGCGGCGCACGACACCGGCCAGGTCATCGTCGTCGAGGGCTATGTCGACGTCATCGCCATGACGCTTTCGGGATTTCCGCAGGTGGTCGCGCCGCTCGGCACGGCGCTGACCGAGGATCAGCTCGGCCTGCTCTGGCGCATGGCCGACGAGCCGGTGATCTGCCTCGACGGCGACAAGGCCGGACGCAAGGCGGCGAGCCGGGCAATCGACCTTGCGTTGCCGATGCTGGAGCCCGGCAAGTCGCTGGCCTTCGCGCTGCTGCCGGAAGGACAGGACCCCGACGACCTCGCGCGCTCCGGCGGCAAGCAGGCGATCGGGGAGGTGGTCGGCGCGGCCAAGCCCTTCGTCGACATGCTGTGGAGCCGCGAGTTCGAGGCGAGCCAGCTCGACACGCCCGAGCGTCGCGCCGCCTTCGAGCGCAGGCTGAAGGAGCCGCTCGGGCTGATTCGCGACGAGGCGACGAGGCGACATTACCGGCTGGAGATCGACGAGCGCCTGGGCCAGCTCTTTGCCGTCGCCGCTCCGGCGCCGCGCAATGAACAACGCTCAGGCTACTCCGGCGGCGGCGGTGGCAGGGGCGGGCGCGGCGGTTTCGGCGGCGGCGCAGCCCGGCCGAACCTGCCCTTGCGCGCCAGCCCGCAGCTCGCACGCTCGCCGCTTCTGCAGCGGACGCATCGCGAGAATCCGCGCGAGGCGTTCATCCTCCTGGCGCTGGCGAGCCATCCGGACCTCGTCCTGCGCTGCGTCGACGACATCGCCGAACTCGGGCTCGAAGGCCCGGCCGCCGAGCGCTTCCGCCAGGCGCTGCTCGACGCGACCGTGGAGGGCGGCTTCGATCAGGAAGCCTTCCGCAGGCGGCAGGAACAGACAAGGGTGGCTGAGGCGCAGGCCGCGCTGCTGGCGGTCACCGGCCCTGCCGAGCGGCTGAAGCTCCTACAAACCGCTGATCCTGAATCGGTTTTTGATTCGATTAATCAAGCTCTCGTCTTGCATCATCGGGCGCGCACGCTACATAGCGAGCTGAAGGCAGCCGAACGCGCATTGGCTGACGAAGCGACCGAAGCCAATTTCGCCTGGATGAAGGATGTGAAGGCCCGCCTCGAAGCTGTCGAGGGAACGGAGGCCAACTCCGATGATTGACCGGGCGTGGCGTGTTGCATTTCGTCGGCAAATTCGGTGAAGGCGGCAGATGGTGCACGATTCATCAACGATGGGTGGCGCTATCTGTGTCGGGATGATTTGGGTGGGTGCGCGGCCGATCTCACGGCCGCGGCGCCCTTTTACGCGTCGGGGCATCGTGCAGACGATGGCGCGGCGGCTTAAGAAGGCGGAGCGCTGATTTATGGCCACCAAAGCGAGCGAGCGGGAAAAGTCCGAACCGGTCTCGGCGGAAGCGCCCCCGAGCGCGGACGGACCGCTTCTCGACCTTACGGATCAGGCCGTAAGGCGGATGATCAAGCTCGCCAAGAAGCGTGGTTACGTGACTTATGACGAGCTGAACGAGGTCCTGCCTTCGGAGGAGTTCACCTCCGAGCAGATCGAGGACGTGCTCGGCCAACTCAGCGAGCAGGGCATCAACGTCGTCGATAACGAGGACCCGGAAGCCTCCGGCGAGGAGCGCGCAGCGGCGCGCGCCGGCAAGGAAGGCGATGACGAGGAAAGCGAGGGCGGCGATCTCGTCGACGCCTCGCGCTCGGCGCTGCCCGTCGAGGTCAAGCGCAATCTCGAGCCGACCGAGCGCACCGACGATCCCGTGCGCATGTATCTGCGGGAGATGGGCTCGGTCGAGCTGCTCTCGCGCGAAGGCGAAATCGCCATCGCCAAGCGCATCGAGGCCGGCCGCGAGGCGATGATCGCCGGGCTCTGCGAGAGCCCGCTGACCTTCCAGGCGATCATCATCTGGCGCGACGAGCTGATGGAGGGCAAGGTCCTCCTGCGCGACATCATCGACCTCGAAGCGACCTATGCCGGTCCCGACGGCAAGAACCCGTCCCAGGTGCCCGGCGAAGGCGAAGAGGGCGAGGGCGGCGAAGAGGCGCCGGCCTTCGGCGCCGAGGGTGAGCAGCCGCCGGAAGGCGACGACGACGACATCGAGAACAACGTCTCGCTCTCGGCCATGGAAGCCGAGCTGAAGCCGCGCGTGCTCGAGACCTTCGATTCGATCGCCAGCAACTACACCAAGCTGCGCCGCCTGCAGGACCAGGACATCGCCAACCGGCTGGAGAACACCAAGCTCTCGCCGTCGCAGGACCGCAAGTACAAGAAGCTCAAGGACGACATCATCACCGCGGTGAAGTCGCTCTCGCTCAACAACAACCGCATCGAGGCGCTGGTCGAGCAGCTCTACGACATCAACAAGCGGTTGATTTCGCATGAGACCCGGCTGCTGCGCCTGGCCGAGAGCTACGGCGTCGCCCGCGAGGACTTCCTGCGCCAGCATATCGGCGGCGAGCTCGACCCGAAATGGGTGCTGCGCGTCTCCAAGCTCGGCTCGCGTGGCTGGAAGGAATTCGTCGGGGTCGAGAAGGACCGGATCAAGGACCTGCGTGAGGACATCCACACGCTGGCCTCCGAGACCGGCCTGGAGATCCAGGAGTTCCGCAAGATCGTGCTGATGGTCCAGAAGGGCGAGCGCGAGGCCCGGCAGGCGAAGAAGGAGATGATCGAGGCGAACCTTCGTCTCGTGATCTCGATTGCCAAGAAGTACACCAACCGCGGCCTGCAGTTCCTCGACCTGATCCAGGAGGGGAACATCGGCCTGATGAAGGCGGTCGACAAGTTCGAGTACCGCCGCGGCTACAAGTTCTCGACCTATGCCACCTGGTGGATCCGGCAGGCGATCACCCGCTCGATCGCCGACCAGGCCCGCACCATCCGCATTCCGGTGCACATGATCGAGACGATCAACAAGATCGTCCGGACCTCGCGCCAGATGCTGCATGAGATCGGCCGCGAGCCGACCCCGGAGGAGCTGGCCGAGAAGCTGGCGATGCCGCTGGAGAAGGTGCGCAAGGTCCTGAAAATCGCCAAGGAGCCGATCTCGCTCGAAACGCCGATCGGCGACGAGGAGGATTCGCATCTCGGCGACTTCATCGAGGACAAGAACGCGATCCTGCCGATCGACGCCGCGATTCAGAGCAATCTGCGCGAGACCACGACGCGCGTGCTCGCTTCGCTCACCCCGCGCGAGGAGCGCGTGCTGCGCATGCGCTTCGGCATCGGCATGAACACCGACCACACCCTCGAAGAGGTCGGCCAGCAGTTCAGCGTCACGCGCGAGCGCATCCGCCAGATCGAGGCGAAGGCGCTGCGCAAGCTCAAGCATCCGAGCCGCAGCCGGAAGCTCCGGAGCTTCCTCGACAACTGACGCGAAGTTCGAACGGGGCGCTCAGGCGCTCCGTTTCATTTTGGCGGGAGCGATCGGCTTCCCGCGGATCCGGCCTCAGCAATTTCCTGCCTCAGCCAGCTCACGAACAGCGCCGCAGCCGGCTTGCCTCCGCCGCTGCCTGGAAGCACCGCCCAGTAGCCAAGCCCCGCCGCGGTCGCGAAATCCGGTAGGGGCGCGACCAGGGCGCCGCGGCGGAGATGGTCCGCGACCAGAAGGCTTCGGCCCATCGCGACCCCCTGGCCGGCGAGGGCGGCCTGCAGAACGATGTTGTAGTCCGTAAGCTGCAGTTGGCGGGAGGCTGCGATATCCAGGCCGACATGCCGGGCCCAGGCCTCCCATTCGGTCGGGCGATGGCTGGCCAGCAAGGTATGGTCGAGGATGTCGGCGGGCCTGGCCAGCGGCCGGCGCGCCGCCAGTTCCGGACTTAGAACGGGCATGAGCCGCTCGGCAGCCAGCAACTCGCAGCGCAAATCAGGCCAGGCGCCGACCCCGTAGCGGATGGCGATGTCGGCTTCTCCGCCGGCGAGATTGACCCAGTTCAAGGTCGGGTCGAGGACGAGATCGATCTGCGGATGCATCTCCCGGAAGCCATCGAGCCGGGCGACCAGCCAGTTCGCAGCGAAGGATGGCAGCAGGCTGACGACCAGGCTCTGGCGGGCGGCATCCGAGCGGATGTCGCGGGTGCCTTCGGCGATCAGGGCGAAGGCACCCGCGACCTTGCCGAGATAATGCGCGCCTGCCGCCGTCAGCGCGACGCTGCGGCCCTTCCGGTCAAATAGCGGGACACCGAGGCTCTGCTCCAACGTCCGGATATGATGGCTGACGGCGCTCTGCGTGATCAGCAGCTCCTCTCCGGCGCGGCGGAAGCTCAGCAGGCGGCCGACGGCCTCGAAGGCACGCAGGGCATGGAGCGGTGGCAGGGCGGGCGAGGAGCGCATGGCGTCGGGGTTCCGATCGGTATCGAGCACGAGGTCCTAGCGCAGACCCTACTCATGAGCCAGATCGATCGCAGAGCTGGGTGTTTCGAATTGGCCCGCTGCGAGCGGCGCTGTCATGGTCCGGGCGAGAGGATTTCGACCATGATGATCACTGACCGCCTGCGGGTGCTAGGGGCTATGCTGCCCGCCGCTGCCGAGGGCAGCTTCGAGCTGGCGGAGGCCCGGCGATGAGCGGCCTCGACATCGAGCAACTGCGCGCCGCGACCCCGGGCTGCGCGACCAGCGTCCATTTCAATCACGCCGGCGCTTCGCTGATGTCCGGGGCTACGCTCGCCGCGGTGACCGAACAGCTGCGCCGCGAAGCCCTGCACGGCCCTCATGAGGCCAGCGTCGCGGTCCAGGGCAGGCTCGACGAGGCGCGCGCCGACGCTGCCCGGCTCCTGAACGCGAGGGCGACTGAGATCGCCTTCACGTCGAGCGGCTCCGCCGGCTGGGGGCTGGCCTTCGCGGCTCTGCCGCCGCTGCGGGCCGGCGACCGGATCCTGGTCGGGCGGCATGAATGGGGCGGCAATCTCGCGACCATGCAACGCGCGGCTACCCGCGCCGGAGCGAGGATAGAGGTGATCCCTTGCCGCGAGGATGGTTCGGTCGACCCGGATGCGCTCGCAGGCATGATCGACGAGCGCGTCCGCCTGGTCGCATTGACCTGGCTGCCTGCCAATGGCGGCCTCATCAACGATGCGGCGGCGATAGGCCGGGTGACGCGTGCGGCCGGCATCCCCTATTTCGTCGATGCCGGGCAGGCGCTCGGCCAGATTCCCGTCGATGTCGAGGCGATCGGCTGCGACGTGCTCAAGGGGGCAGGGCGCAAGCATCTGCGCGGCCCGCGCGGAACCGCGATCCTCTATGTTCGGGCCGCGTTTCGGCCGCAGCTCGACACGGTGTTCTCGGACGTCCTGTCCGCGCCATGGACCGTGCAGGGGGCGGCGCTACGTGATGATGCGCGGATATTCGAGACCAGCGAGCACGCGGTTGCCCTGCTGCTGGGGCTCGGCGTCGCGCTGCACGAGGCGCTGGCGCTCGGCGTGCCCGCGATCCGGGATCAGATCGACCTGACGGCGCAACGGTTGCGGGCCGAGCTTGCGGCGATCGACGGCGTCGCGGTCCATGATCTCGGGCAGCAACGGTCCGGGCTGATTTCGTTCACCGTTGCCGATCTCGACGTCAACACGGTCAAGAACCGGCTTGCTAGGACCGGCATTTCGGCAGGGGCCAACGGGCCCGCCTACACGCCCTTCGACATGGAAGCGCGCGGGCTTGCCGGCATCGTGCGTGCCTCCGTCAGCTATCTCACGAGCGAGCAGGAGATCGGACGCCTGCTCGCCGCGGTTCACGGTATCGCGCGGGAGCGCTGAGTTCGTGTCAATCGGGTTTGCCGGCAGGCGAAACGTGCATCGCGGTGAGCCGGTGCTGTGCAAGCGAAGACCGGCCGGCGCCGCCATTCTTTCGCTCAGATCGCCAAGAGGAATGCTGCATCGACAGGAGAGCGCGCATGACCGGCATTCCAGATTCCGCTCAAATCGAAGTTGCCAGGGCTGCCGCGCAGGCCGAACTTGAGAACGAAGCCAAGAAGCAGGCGAGTGCCTCGACGGGAGACGCGGTTGGCACCACCGCCGATGTCGGTGGCAACGTCATGATGGAAGGCGTCGGCGAAGTCGTGTTTGCCGCGGTCGGAACCGTGGTCGAAGGAGTCGGTAGCATCGCCGGCGCTGCAGCCGAAGGCGCGGTCGCGGTGATCGGCGGCATTTTCGAGGGGCTGGGCAGCTAAGGGGCGAGCGCTACGAGCCAACATGGCGCGATCCGGCATGGCAGAGCGCTGTTGACGATGCGGCATGGGACGCTCGACAGCGCCCGGACAGGCATGTTTGATGCGGGCCTCTCGGTTGGAGCCGCTCATGTCCCCCGAATTCCTGTTGACCTCGCTGATCATCGTCGCCTCGCCGGGCACCGGCGCGATCTATTCCATCGCCGCCGGTCTGGCGCGCGGCGGCAAGGCGAGCGTCGTCGCCGCCTTCGCCTGCACGCTCGGCATCGTGCCGCATCTGATCGCCGCGATGATGGGACTTGCGGCGCTGCTGCATGCCAGCGCGGTCGCCTATGAGATCGTCAAATATGCCGGTGTCGCCTATCTGCTCTGGATGGCCTGGCAGACGCTGAAGGAGCAGGGCGCGCTCAAGGTTGAGACCAAGGCCGACTCGCGCTCGTTCTGGCGCGTGATGGTCGACGGTATCGCGATCAACGTGCTGAACCCGAAGCTCTCGATCTTCTTCGTCGCCTTCCTGCCGCAGTTCATCGCAGCCGACGAGGCAAGCCCGCTGGCACGCATGCTCGAGCTTTCCGGCGTGTTCATGGCGATGACCTTCGTCGTCTTCGCGCTCTACGGGCTGTTCGCGGCGGCGATGCGCGACCATGTCGTGACGCGCCCCGCGGTGATGACCTGGCTCAGGCGCAGCTTCGCCGCCGCCTTCGTCGCGCTCGGCGCCAAGCTCGCACTGACCGAGCGCTGAGCGTGGCGAGCCTGCCGCAGCAGGCGCGGCTTGCAATCGAGACGCGCGGCGCCGGGCTCTACGAATTCACCGAGGCGGCCGCGCGTTTCGTGCGCGAGGCTGCGGTCGATGCCGGACTGCTCACCCTGTTCGTCCGGCACACCTCCTGCTCGCTGCTGATCCAGGAGAATGCCGACCCGGACGTACGGCGCGATCTCTCCGCCTTCTTCGCCCGGCTGGTGCCGCCGGCCGACGATCCAGCCATGAGTTATCTGGTTCACCGCGACGAGGGGGCCGACGACATGCCGGCTCATATCAAGGCGGCGATCCTGCCAGTCTCGCTCTCGATCCCGGTGAACGACGGCCGGCTCGTACTCGGCACCTGGCAGGGCATCTACCTGTTCGAGCATCGCACCAGCCCGCATCGGCGCGAGGTCGTGCTGCATCTGGCCTGATAGGTCACCCTTCGGCCGGGCGCGTCAGCATTCGCATGAGGCTGCGGTAGCAGTCGTGCAGATCCTGCGGCGACAGGCCCAGGTCGAGCTGCTGGAAGCCGATGAAGGCGGCGTACTCGATCCGGGCCAAGGCGAGGGCTTCTCCCGGCGTGCGCCCTGCCTCGCCATGGAGGCGGGCGAGATAGGCGATGCGTTCGCGGTCGACCGCCGTGCAGATCGCCGCGACGCCGGCATCGAGTTGGGCGACGCGGCGCATGCCCTGCTCGACGCGGGCATCGAGGGCGAGCGCCATTCTGTCGAGCGCCATCAGCCGCTCGCCTGCGACTTCGCCCTGGTCAGCCGCCTGCATCAGGCGCAGCGTAAAGCTTTCGCGCCAATGCCCGGCGAGCGCGGAAAGATAAGCCTCGATCGCCGGGAAATGCGCGTAGAACGAGCCCTTTGTCTTGCCGGCGCGCCGGCACAGGGCGTCGATCGTCAGGCCTGCCGGCCCATCCTCTGCGAGGGCGGCAAGGCCGAGTTCGAGCCAGTCCGTCCGCCTGAAGCGGGGAGGGGCCTTCACCACCATAGGCCGAGCGCGCCGCAGGCAGCCATTGGGGCGAACAGCGCCCATTGCGGGAAATGCGCGAGGCGCAGGCGGAGGCCGCCGATCATGCCGAGGCTCCAGAGGGCGAAGAGGCCGGCGCTCACGGTAGCGAAGATGGTGAGGTCGCGGCTGGCATGTCCGAAGGCAGCGAGCCCGAAGGCGAGGGCCTGTCCGGCGAGGATGATCGTCACCAGATGCCAGCAATAGTACATCGTGTATTTAGGGACATTGCGCAGCCGCTCGGCGGCGAGCAGCGGGCGGGCGATCTCGCGACCGCCGAGCCAGGCGTGGACCACCGTCGTCGCCAGAGCGATGATGGCGGCAGCTGCCAGCCAGAGGTTCATGGTCAGCCTCCTCAATATTCAATACCGTACGGTATGGTATTGAATTTGGTGAGCGGCGCAAGTGCCATGCGGGCCGGACTGAAGTGGGAAACCTCGAATGCCCGCATCTGCGGCAGAGCTTCAACTCTGGCGGGGATGATCCCTACGGCCTCACCAATCGGAGAACGAGAGCGCCCACCGCCAATCAACGGGCGGCGAAGTTCTCTTCCGGCGGTGGCGGCTCCCAACTGTCGCCAGAGGCGATGAGGCAGCTCAAGCCGCGCGGGGTCGTCGCAAAAATGGTGAAGGTGCCTTGCGGGCTGGCGAACAACTCGATCACGAGGCCGCTATCGGCGAGCCCCTGCCCGAGGCGGCGTTCATCGAAGAGTTTGCCGAGCTTCGCCACCACCTCGTCATGCCTGCCACAGGCGAGCCCCGCCGGAGCCTGAGCGGCTGCTGAAGCAAACAGGGCGAGCCCGAACGCGAGGGCCGCCAGGAGCATTTTCAGGACACGTGTCATGGCTGCTCCGATGACAGAGCGGGCCAAGAGAGGATCAAGCTTGTCTGTAGGCCTTTGCTTTCGCCCTGCCTGACTCAAGACATGGGGATCGCTCGCGCAAAGCAACAGAGGCCTACACGGTCGTCGCCCGGCTCGCCGGCACTCTCCTCCGTTTCCGCGAAGCGGCAGGAAAAGGCGAGCCTGTCCCGGAGCGAGATGCTTGGCGCTGCAGCGGTCATCTGCGCTATAGAGGGCCAAACAGTCGGAGCCAGCCATGTCCTTTCTCAAATCCCTGTTCGGCCGCAAGGAGACCGCGCCGGCCGAGCCTGTCGCGCTCAAGACCGCGGAGCACAAGGGCTTCACCATTCGCGCCATGCCGTTCCAGGAAGGCGGCCAGCACCAGCTCGCGGGGGTCATCGAGAAGGAGATCGACGGCGAGTTGAAAAGTCACAGCTTCATTCGGGCCGACCGGTTTCCGGGGGCCCAGGAGGCGGCGGACTTCGCTTTGGTCAAGGGGCGTCAACTGATCGATGAGCAGGGCGAGAAGATATTCAAGTAAACTAATGATAGTTTTCGTATATGGTAATAAATGACGTATCGTTACCTTTTCGGGGGCGCGACAGAGTTCACTTCTCGAGGTGGGGAAGCGGTACGGTTTTGCAAAAAATGTCGGCTTTCGCTTCTGCGTTCCTTCACTATCCGCATAGCGTTTCGCCTTGAACGGGCCGCTTCGTGACCTCCGGCCGGGCGCCGAGCTGAGCGATTTAAAGCTTTGTTCGGATTTTTAGTTCCTTGATGGGACGGTATCGCCCAGGCCGTCCTCAAGACAGGTTTCGCATGTTTCGTAGTGCCGTGGCCGGCCAGACGCCGGCCGAGGGCCAGACCAGCAAGGCCGGGCCCGCCGGCGAGGTCGACATGGCTCTCGCCATCCTGTCCCAGCAGGGCTTCCAGTCCAGCGTGCTCGACGATGCCTGGTTCAAGACCATCGTCGCCAACCTGCCCGCCGCCGTCTACACGACGAATGCCGAGGGGCATCTGACCTATTTCAATCGCGCTGCGGCACGTCTTGCCGGGCGTGTGCCGCAGATCGGCAAGGACAGGTGGTGCGTGGCCGAGCGCCTGTTCCTGCCTGACGGCACGCCGCTGCCGCACCAGGATTCGCCGCTCGCGGTGGCGCTACGCGAGAAGCGCCCCGTGCGTGGGGCCGCCGCCGTGGCCGAGCGGCCCGACGGCACCCGCGTCGCCTTCATGCCGTTCCCGACGCCGCTCTACGATGGCGAAGGCAAGCTGGTCGGAGCGGTCAATCTGCTGGTCGAGCTGTGCGGCGGCTCGGAACCTGAAGACGAGGCCAGCGAGGCCAGGCACAAGGTGCAGGAGGATCTGCGCCTCGCCATCGCCGCAGAGCAGCTCAGGCTGCACTACCAGCCATTGTTCGACGCGGCAGGCGTTCTGGTCGGCTTCGAGGCGCTGGCGCGCTGGACCCATCCGGAGCGCGGGGAGGTTCCGCCTTCCGAATTCATCCCCGCGGCCGAAGAATGCGGGCTGATCCTGCCGCTTGCTGAGCAATTGCTGCGCCGGGCCTGTGCCGAGGCGGCCGGCTGGGCGAACCCGCTGCGGATCGCCGTCAACATCTCGCCGCTGCAGTTCCGCCATGGCGACCTGCCCGGGCTGATCGAGACCGTGCTGGCCGAAACCGGGCTGGAGCCGGAGCGGCTTGAGCTCGAGGTCACCGAGGGGGTGATGATCACCGATTTCGACCGGACCATGCTGGTCCTGCACCGGATCAAGGCGCTCGGCGTCAGGATCGCGCTCGACGATTTCGGCACCGGCTACTCCTCGCTCTCCTATCTCCATGCCTTCCCGCTGACGACGCTGAAGATCGATCGCAGCTTTGTCGCCAATCTCGGCGTCGCTTCCGAGGCGGCGGCGATCGCGCGCGCAGTGATTTCGCTTGGACATGCGCTCGGCATCGAGGTCGTCGCTGAGGGCGTCGAGACGCGCGAGCAGTTCGACTTCCTGGTCGACGAAGGCTGCAACTACCTGCAGGGCTACCTGCTGGGTCGCCCGATGTCGGCCGAGGACTACGCCGTGGAGATGGGCCGGAAGGTCTAGCTCGGCGCGCCGGCGGGACCTGCTGCGGCCTTCTGCAGTTCTGCCAGCAGCGCGTCGCCCGGCCAGCTTCTGTGGTCGTCGCTCCGTTCGGCGGCTCGCACCAGTTCCGTCAGCCGGGCGTTCACCGGTGCACCATGCCCGAGCTGCGCGGCCAGGCGCTCCACCTCGCCGTTGAGCCAGTCGATCTCGGTTATCCGGCCGGCAGCAAGATCGTCCGCCATCGAGGAGCGCGCCAGCGGGTCGATCGCCAGCATTCTGCGGGCGAGGCGCCGAAAGAGCGCGTCAGGCAAGCGCAGCACGGCCGGAAGCCAGCGCGCCGGCACCGGCGTCAATCTGGCTGGCCGGATGCCGGACTTTTCCAGCAAGGCGAGCGCCTCCTCCTGTGCCAGCGCCAGGCACTGGCGGTAGGCGTGCTGGGCGAGCTCCTCGCGGAGCGGGAGGCCGGAGAGCGCATTGATCGCGTTGTTGAGGTTGAGCAGCAGCTTGGCCCAGAGCACCGGCTCCATATCGAGATGCCTGACGAGCGCCAGTCCGGCATCTGCGAAGCGCGCCAGGAAGGGTTCGAGGGCCGGCGATGCCTCGGTGTGCAGGTGCCCCGCGGAGCCTTGGTGGAAGGCGCCTGGGCTGCTCTTGACGACATTGAACGGCACCATGCCGGCGAGCACGCGCTGGCGGGGCAGGGCAGCCTGCAGCAGCCTGGCGTTGCCGATGCCGTTCTGCAGGCTGAGCACGACCGCATTCGGAGACAGGACCGGGGCGAGCTCCGCTGCGGCAGCCTCCGTCCCGGCCGACTTTACCGTGACCAGTACGAGCGCGGCAGAGGCTGCGGCGGTGGGCCCGGTCGCGAAGGCGATGGCGGCTGGCTCTAGCCGCCAATGCCCACCGCGATAGTCCGAGAGGGAGAGGCCATGCCGCTGCAGCTCTTCGCCCAAAGGCATGCGGCCGACGAAGGTGACGTCTGCGCCGCCCGCGAGCAGGCGCCCGCCGAGATAGCAGCCGATCGCGCCGGCTCCGTAGATGCAGATCCTGGCCATGGCATGTTCCGCGCCCCGAAGACGAAGGTGAAGCAAGAAGCCTCCGCGATAAAGCGGCCGGCGGCCCTCCATCCGCGCCGCATCGCCCCGCAGCGGGTGCGCTTGCTGGCCCCCGGGCGCCCGCCTATTGCTCGATTAAACAGAAACTCGTTCTCCGGCTTCTGCCAGGGGAGGGAACATGACCACCGACGATCCCCGCTACGCGCCAGATTCTTCCTATGCCTGGTTCAGGCTGGCGCTCGCTTTGCTGGTCGGCATGATCGCCTGCGTCGGGTCCTGGTCGGCGGTCGTGGTGGTGACGGCGGTGCAGCAGGAATTCGGCGTGCTGCGTGCCGACGCCTCGTTGCCCTACACCTTCGCCATGATCGGCTTCGGCATCGGCAACATCCTGATGGGCCGGCTGGTCGATCGCTTCGGCATCGTCCTGCCGATCGTGCTCGGCGCGCTGCTGCTCGGCGGCGGCTATGCGCTCGCCTCGGTCTCCGCCACGCTCTGGCAGTTCGCGCTGGCGCATGGCTTCCTGATCGGGCTCGGCGCTGCGACCGGCTTCTCGCCCTTGATCGCCGATCTCTCGCACTGGTTCAGGCGCTATCGCGGCCTCGCCGTCGTCTTCGGCGCGTCGGGCAGCTATCTCGCAGGCATGTTCTGGCCGCAGCTGATCAACTGGGGCGTCGAGACCTATGGGCTGCGCACCACGCATCTGTGGCTCGGCATCGCCTCGCTCGTCGTGATGCTGCCCCTGGCGCCCTTGTTCCGCCGCCGGCCGAATGCGGCGACCTTTGCCGCTGCCGAGGCCATCAGCGCCGGTGCGCGCGGCAGCCTCGGCCTGTCGCCGAACCAATTGCAGGCGCTGCTGGTGGTCGCGGGATTCTGCTGCTGCGTTGCGATGTCGATGCCGCAGGTCCATATCGTCGCCTATTGCAGCGATCTCGGCTACGGCGTGGCGCGCGGCGCCGAGATGCTGACGGTGATGATGGCGCTCGGCATCGTCAGCCGGATCAGCTCGGGCTTCATTGCCGACAAGATCGGCGGCACGGCGACGCTCGCCCTGTCCTCGCTGATGCAGGGCATGGCGCTGTTCCTCTATCTCTGGTTCGACGGGCTGAGCTCGCTCTTCATCGTCACCGGCATCTTCGGCCTGTTCCAGGGCGGGATCGTGCCGATGTACGCGGTGGTGATCCGCGATTACATGCCGCCGCGCGAGGCAGGCATGCGCATCGGTGTCGTGATGTCGGCGACGGTGTTCGGCATGGCCTTCGGCGGCTGGGTCTCGGGGCTGATCTTCGACGCGACCTCGTCCTATCGGCTCGCCTTCCTCAACGGCCTCGCCTGGAATCTGATCAACCTCTCGATCGTCTGCTGGCTGATGTTCAAGGCGCGGCCGAAGCTGGCAGCGGCGTGAGCGGTGCGGCACTCGGTCGATAAGTGCCGAAGCACCAGACATGGCCCTCCGGGTCGCGGCAGATGAAGTCGCGGCTGCCATAGGAGGTGTCGGTCGGCCCCAGGACGATCTCGGCCCCTGCCTTGCGGGCGCGCTCGCAGCGCGCATCGATGTCGTCGGTCGCGATGTAGGGGGAGGCCGTGGTGCCGCCGAGCTCGGACGGCGTCTTGACCAGCCTGGCGAAGTCGGTGCCCTCGCCCGATCCGAACATCACGATGCCCGCGCCGAGCCGAAGCTCGGCATGGACGACCTTACTGCCATCCTCCGAGAGGAAGACGGCGTGCTTCTCGAAGCCGAAGGCCTCGACGAGCCAGTCGACCATCTTCACTGCGTCGCGGTAGCGCAGGCCGAAATAGATGGCGGCGGGTTGCGACATGGGGGCATCTCCGGTTGGGGCGGCACCAGCAAAGCCGAGCCGCGGCGCGCCGTCTTGAACGAAACGGACCTCAGGCCGGTTCCAGTATGCCGTGCTCGCCGGCATCGTTGCGGGTGAGGGCGCCCGGCGGCAGGCCGGCGAGCGCGGTGAATTCGCGGGTCATATGGGCCTGATCGGCATAGCCCGCGGCCTGCGCGATCTCGGCCCAGCTGGCGGGCCGAGGGCGCGCCGCCAGTTCGCGCGCATGCTCGAAGCGCAATATGCGGGCGATGGTCTTCGGCCCGGCCCCGGTCTCGGCCGTGAACCGCCGGGTCAGATGGCGCTCGCTCCAGCCGGTCTCGGTAGCGAGTGCGCGCATCCGGCCGCGGCCGCGCCGGGCTCCGAGCCAGGCGAGGCCGGCGGCGACTTCCGGCGAGAGGCCGCGCCCGCGCGCCAGCCTGTCGCCGATAACCTGGTCGAGCACAGCGAAGCAGTCGTTCCAGCACCGGCACGCGCGCAGGCGTGGGCCGAGCCGGCGCAGCGGGCCGAGATCGTCGAGGTCGACGATCCGGCCGGCCATGTCGCGCTGGTCGAGCTGGAAGAAGCGATAGGCGCCGGCCGGGGTGAAATCGATCTGCACGCAGGCGGCGAGGCCGGTTGAGGAAACCAGGACGGGCCGGTCGATGATGCCGGCGGCGAAGCCCTGCGGCGCTGTGCTTTCGCCGCCCGCGACGGCAAGCGTAAAGGGCGCTGCAAAATTGACGATCAGCGGGACGAGCAGCACCGGCACTTCACGGCGCAGGATCGGCTGCGCGCGGTGCTCGCGATAGCCAGTGTATCCAAGGACCGCGCCCGCAAGATCGGGCCGCGGCGCAGCTCGTACCAGTTCCCAATCCACCTGCATTGCCGGTTCCGTCTGGCTTGGCGGATACTGGCGCTTATCGGAATCGCGCTCAACGACAAAGGCAGAGCCATGCTTGCGACCGGACCGGACGAGACTGCGCCGGAACAGCCCCGAACCGCCGGGCGTGACCGGCCCGCCGACCGCCGGGCAGGAGAAGGGCATTGATGCGCCTGACGCGTTTCGAGCACCACCGCCAACCGGTGGCCCCGCTGCGGCGCTTCGCGCTGCGCATGGGCCGCGCGATGCTGCTCTGGCTGGCGCTCACCGTGGTCGGGCTCGCCATCGGCATGGTCGGCTATGCTGCCAGCGAGCAGATGAGTGTGGTCGACGCCTTCGTCAACGCGGCGATGATCCTCTCAGGCATGGGGCCGGTCACCGAGCTCAAGACCACAGGCGGCAAGCTCTTCGCCGGCTTTTATGCGATCTTCTCAGGTCTGTTTGTGGTGATCGCCACCGGCTTCGTGCTGGCGCCGGTGCTCCATCGTGTGCTCCATTCCTTCCATGTCGAGGAAGGGAAGGATGCCGATGACTGAGCCTGGCCTGCAGCCCGAGGAGAAGCCACGCGGCGCGCTGACGGTGCGCACCATCGCCATGCCGGCCGACACCAACGCCAATGGCGACATCTTCGGCGGCTGGGTGATGTCGCGCATGGACCAGGCCGGCGGCATCGCCGGGGTCGACCGGGCGCAGGGGCGCGTTGTAACGATCGCGGTCGAGGCGATGACCTTCTTCCGGCCGGTCAAGGTCGGCGACGTGCTCAGCGTGTATACAACGGTCGAGTCCGTCGGCCGGACCTCGATGAAGATCTATGTCGAGGCCTGGGCGAAGCGCTTCCGGACCACGATCCACGAGAAGGTCACGGACGCGACCTTCACCTTCGTCGCGATCGACGAGGAAGGGCGCCCGCGGCCGGTGCCGCCGCCGGCCGAAGACTGAGCCACGCCGGCCGGCTCCGCGCGGAAGGCAAGATCCAGTGCTCGCAGCGGGTGTGGCGAGGAGTCGCGCCCAAGCGCTGCGGCGCGCGATTACTCACGGTAAGATGCCGAGGCTGCCCCAATGGAGTGCCCCGGAGCCGGGCGGCGGGCAAGTCCTAAACGAAAGTAAACCGGCATCGGGGCGCATTGATTCAGAAGATTCCACTCGCTTAAACGTTCTTTAAGCGGACCTCCCCGATCTTGTCGGACAACAGGCGCCAGCCTGACCTGCAAATTGGGGAGCCAGATGGTCGATCGCCGCGACATCCTGATAGGGTTTGCCGCCAGCGCCGGGGAGCTACCCGTTCCTCCCGACCGTTTCGCGGGCGTCCCGACCAAGGCCGAGATGGCCCCAGGCACTGCCGGTCCAGTTTCCATCTGATCGTTTTGTAAAGGCCAGCCGCTCGAGGGGAGCGGCCGGCGTCTTCTTGCTGCCGCGACCGCGCGGTCATGCCTTCGGGAGTATCGAGTATGTCGAAGACAAAGAAGCCGGCGCGCCAGCCGAAGACGGCATCGCGCGTCGGCATCGCCGCGCGAATCTATGCCGCGCTCGGCGTGCTCACCGTCCTGACCGTGGTGGCCTCTGGTGTGGCCTGGCTCTCCTATGAGCGTGTCTCGGCCACGGTCGACGACATGGTCGAGCGCAAGATGCCCGTGGTCGAGCTCTCGCTCGAACTCTGGCAGGCGGCGACGACTTCGACCGCCCTGGCCTCGCGCTTCATGGAAGTGCAGACCGTGCGCGACCGCGCCGCGCTCACCGGCGAGTTCGACAAGGTCGAGGCGCGGCAGTTCGATCTGGTGCGCAAGATCGGCCAGCTCGGCAGTGTCGACAACAAGAAGGCCCAGACGGCGCTCGACACGCTCTCGCGCCACATCAACGACATCAACGACCTGACCGGCGAGCGGCTGCGCAATGTCGCGGAGGCGGAGACCGCGCTCAACAACCTGGCCAAGGCGCAGGAGAATTTCGTCAAGGCTGCCAGCGGCGAGGCGGAGCAGGCCAAGTTCGCGCTGACCTTCGGCTTCGACGATCTCGGTTCGCTGACCGGGGACGCGCTGGCCGGCGCCGTCCGGACCCTGGTCGACCGGGATTTCGTGATCTTCGAGCTGGCTCGGACCCTGCAGGCCGACGTCAACGAGCTCGTCGGCTTGCTGCGCGAGATCGCGCAGATCAACGATCAGCAGAAGCTCGGCACGGCGCGCGAGCGCTTCAACGGGGTCGCCTACAAGCTCCGGACGCTCCTGCAGGACGCCGACAAGGTCAACACCAACCAGACGCGCACGCGCACGGTGCAGGACCTGATCGCCATCGGCGAAGGCACCGAAGGTCTTATCGACATCCGCAACCGCGACATCACCACGCGGGAATCGATCGCGCGCGGGCTGAAGGAAGTCGACGACGCTGCCGAGGTGCTGCGGCGCGAGGTCGACGTGCTGGTCCAGGGCGCACGCGGTGAGGCCAAGGCTGCCAGCGCCTCGACGATCGAGACGATCGAGACCAGCAAGCTCTGGCTCGGCCTGATCGGGCTCGGCTCGCTCCTCGTCGCACTGGCGCTCTCGGTGTTCTATGTCCGCCCGATGATCGTCGGACGCCTCAACCGGCTCTGGGCCGCGACCAAGGCGATCGCCGACGGCCAGCTCGAAACCAAGGTCGAGATCCGCGGCAATGACGAGATCTCGGACATCTCGAAGAGCGTGCTGCTGTTCCGCGACAATGCGGTCGCCCTGCGGGCCGCCGAACTCGCCAAGGTCGAGGACGAGGCCCGGGCGCAGGAGCAGCGCAAGGCGATGATGGCCGAGCTCGGCCAGGCCTTCGGCGACGTCGTCGAGGCGGCGGCCCATGGCGACTTCAGCCGCCGCGTCTCGGCGAACTTCGCCGATGCCGAGCTGAACGCGCTCGCGGGCTCGGTGAACGAGCTGCTCGAGACCGTGCAGACCGGCCTTAGCGAGACCTGCGAGGTCCTGTCGGAGCTTGCCGCCGGGCGCCTGCATACCCGCGTCGAAGGCCTCTATCATGGGGCGTTCCAGGAGCTTAAGGACGGCACGAACGGCCTCGCCGGCGAGTTCGAGAGCACGCTGGCGCGGCTTTCCGAGACCGTCACCGCGGTCCGCAGCGCCACCAGCGAGATCCTCGACGGCGTCACCGATCTTGCCGAGCGCACCAGCGAAGAGAGCAACGCCGTCTCGGTGGCGACGAACCAGCTCGGCGCCTTCGCCGGCAATGTCCAGAAGACCGCCAAGGATGCGGCCGAAGCCGTCGGCATGGCCCAGAGCGCCGAGGAGCGCGCCCAGCAGGGCGAGCAGGTCGTCGCTTCGGCGCTGGAAGCGATGCAGCGCATCCGGTCCTCGTCGAGCAAGATCTCGGAGGTCATCCAGATGATCGACGAGATCGCCTTCCAGACCAACCTGCTGGCGCTGAACGCGGCGGTCGAGGCGGCCCGCGCCGGCGACAGCGGCAAGGGCTTCGCAGTCGTCGCCGCCGAGGTGCGCAGCCTCGCCAAGCGCTCGGCTGACGCCTCCAACGACGTCAAGAAGCTGGTCGACGCCGCCCATGGCGACGTCAAGGTCGGCGTCGGCCTGGTCGAGCAGAGCTCGGCGGTGTTCGGCAGCATCCTGACCTCGGTCAACGACCTCTCGGCGCTGATGAACGGCATCTCGCAGACCGCTCGCGGCCAGGCCAGCGACGTCTCGACGATCAACCGCGAGATCGACGGCATCGGCACCATGGCGCATCAGAACGCGGCGCTGGTCGAGCAGACCAATGCGGCGCTGGCGCTGACGGACGAGCAGACCCGCTCGCTGAAGGAGCATATCGCCCGCTTCAGCTTCCGCGAGGGGCATGCGGTCGAACATGAGCACGCGCGCGCCGCCTGACCGGCCGGCAACAACCTAGCCCGACATGACGGCCCTCGCCCTTGGCGGGGGCCGTTCTGCTTTGTCGCACCGTCTTGCCGGCCCGCATGCATCTCATTATCTGGAATCATTCTAAACAAGGATCGGGCCATGCTTTCTTCGCTCCTGCCGGCCGGACTCGGCGGCCGCCGTCGTTTCGACAGCCTGTCCGAGCGCGAGGTGCTGGCGCTCGCGATCTCTTCGGAGGAGGAGGACGGGCGGATCTACGCGACCTATGCGGAGACGCTGCGCCAGTCCTACCCGGCCTCCGCCGCGGTGTTCGACGGCATGGCGGCGGAGGAAGACGGGCACCGCCAGCGCCTGATCGACGAGTACCGCCGGCGCTTCGGCGATGTCGTGGTGCCGATCCGCCGCGAGCACGTCGCTGATTTCTACGTCCGCAAGCCGGTCTGGCTGGTCGAGAATCTCGGGCTCGCGCGGATCCGCGAGGAGGCGGCGGCGATGGAGCGCCAGGCCCGCGACTTCTATGTCGCGGCGGCGAGCCGCTGTAGCGATGCACAGACCAGGGCATTGCTCGGCGACCTCGCCGCGGCCGAGGCCCGCCATGAGCGCCGCGCCGGCTCGCTCGCCGACGAGCACCTCGCATCCGAGCCGAAAGCGGAGGAGGATGCGGCGGCGCACCGGCAGTTCCTGCTGACCTGGGTGCAGCCGGGCCTGGCCGGGCTGATGGACGGCTCGGTCTCGACGCTGGCGCCGATCTTCGCGACAGCCTTCGCGACCCAGAACCCGTGGACGACTTTCCTGGTCGGGCTATCGGCTTCGATCGGCGCCGGCATCTCGATGGGCTTCACGGAAGCCGCCCATGACGACGGCAAGCTCTCCGGGCGCGGCTCGCCCTGGAAACGTGGCCTTGCTTCCGGCGTGATGACGACACTCGGCGGACTCGGCCACGCCTTGCCCTATCTGATCCCGTCCTTCTGGACGGCGACGGCGATCGCGCTCGTCATCGTCTTCATCGAGCTGTGGGCGATCGTCTGGATCCAGAACCGCTATATGGAGACGCCGTTCGCCCGCGCCACCTTCCAGGTCGTGCTCGGCGGGGCGCTCGTTCTCGCCGCCGGTATCCTGATCGGCGGGGCGTGAGGCCAGCCTTGATGCTCTCGCGGGCAACCGGATCGCCAATCTGCGTCCGACAGGGCGCTTGGCCATCTAACCCGTTGCATCCGCAGCGGGGCGAATGCTAGGCCTGCCGCGGGCCGGTAGCTCAATGGTTAGAGCTCGCTGCTCATAACAGCGCCGGTGCCGGTTCGAGTCCGGCCCGGCCCACCATTCTCTCTGCAGATCAGGGCCTTCGGGCTGTCCGCAGCTGCCGTTTCCGGCGGGCGCGCTCAGTTGCCGCGAGGCGTCAGGCCGTTCAGCGCCAGCGTGACGTGCTCGCGGATGAACTCCGCCGTCAGCGGCTGGTGCCCGACGAGCAGCCGATAATAGAGCGGCGCATAGAGCATATCGAGGATGACATCGGGATCGGCCTCGCGGATCAGGCCGGCCGCGATCGCCGCATGCACGATCTCGGCGCCCTGCTGGCGCCGGGCGAGCACATAGCCCTCGCGAAAGGCCTGGGCGATCTCGGGATCGGACTGCCCTTCGGCGATGAGGGCGCGGACCATGTTGCCGATCGGGCCGTGGAATTCCTCTGCCATGCGGTGCAGCCGGTCGAAGACGCTCGTCATGTCGAGCTGCTCCGGATAGGGCAGGGCATTGCTCGCCTCGCGCAGAAAGGCCGACATGATCACGGCGGCGCGGTTCGGCCACCATTTGTAGATCGTCGCCTTGCTGACCTTGGCGCGTTGGGCGATCGCCTCCACGGTAGCGGCCTGCAGGCCCTCCGTCGCCAGCAGGTCATAGGCCGCCGCCAGCACCGCGTTCTCGGCTGCGGCGCTGCGCTTGCGGCCGCGGGTTCCGGCGGACTGCGTCATGCTCTCAGGGTCCTTTCCTACTGTCACGGCTATTTACAATACTGAACGTTTAGTTTTTAAATGGCGACAATCAAGTGCCGCCGGGCGCGCCGCACAGCTCCGGTTCCGCCGAGGCCATGCCGCGCGCCGCCGGTCGCGCGATCCACCGGCAAAGAACGCACAGCGCCCGCTCTCCGGCGGGCGTTGCTCTGCGGCCCATGCCGGTCCGCAATCATCGAGGACGGACATGACATTGGCGGCGCAAGATTCTTCCAAAGCAGGGCCGAACGAAGCCGTCGAACTGGTCATCTCCGCCTTGGCTGACCGCTTCGGCGAGCAGGTCACGCGCAACAGCGTCATCCGCGAGCAGCACGCCAACGCGACCTCCTGGCATCCGCTTGAAGTGCCCGACGCGGTCTTCTTCGCGCGCTCGACCGAAGATGTCGTCGCCGTCGTGAAGCTCTGCGCGGCGCATAAGGTGCCGCTCATCCCTTTCGGCACCGGCACCTCGCTCGAGGCCGGCGTCAATGCGCCATTCGGCGGGATTTCGCTCGACCTCAGCCAGATGAACGCGGTTGTCGCTGTTCACGAGGAGGACATGGACTGCGTCGTTCAGGCCGGCGTGACGCGCAAGGCGCTGAACGCGCATCTGCGCGCCACCGGCCTGCATTTCCCGATCGATCCCGGTGCCGACGCCTCGCTCGGCGGCATGGCTTCGACCCGCGCCTCCGGCACGACTGCCGTGCGCTACGGCACGATGAAGGACAATATCCTCGGTCTCACCGTGGTGATGCCGGACGGCACCGTCTGCAAGACGGGCACGCGGGCGCGCAAATCCTCGGCCGGCTACGACATGACGCGCCTGTTCATCGGTGCCGAAGGGACGCTGGGGGTGATCACCGAGCTCACGGTCAAGCTGCATGGCATCCCGCCGGCGGTCGTCGCGGCCGTCTGCCCCTTTCCCGATCTGGCCTCGGCCTGCAATGCAGTGATCGCCAGCATTCGCTACGGGCTGCAGCCCGGCCGCATCGAACTGGCCGATGCCTTGCAGATCCGCGCCTGCAACGCCTATTCGAAGCTCACCATGACCGAGACGCCGACGCTGTTCGTCGAATTCTTGGGCCTCGAAGCCGCGGTGCAGGAGCAGGTCGAGATCTTCGGGCAGATCGCCGGGGAATACGGCTGCCAGTCCTATGAATACGCCTCGACCCAGGATGAGCGGAACGCGCTCTGGACCGCGCGGCACGATGTCTACTGGGCCTGCCTGCAGCTGCGACCCGGCTCGAAATTCATCGCCACCGATGTCTGCGTGCCGATCTCGCGGCTGGCCGATTGCATGACCGAAACCCATGACGATATCGCGCGCAGCGGCCTCGTCGCGCCGATCGTCGGCCATGTCGGCGACGGCAATTTCCACGTCTCGATCATGGCGATGACCGAGGATGCCGAGGAAATGGCCAGGACCAAGGCCTTTATCGACCGGCTCAACCATCGCGCCATCGCCATGGACGGCACCTGCACCGGCGAGCATGGCATCGGCGAGGGCAAGCGCAGCTTTCTGCGGGACGAGCTGGGCATCACTGTCGATTACATGCGACGCCTCAAGGCGACGCTCGACCCCCATGCGATCATGAATCCGGGCAAGGTCTTCGAGGTCTGAGCCTCCTATCCGGAACCCAAAAGGAAACACCATGCTGTTTGCGATCACCTGCCTCGACAAACCGGGGGCGACCGCGCTGCGCACCGAGCTGCGGCCGAGCCATCTCGATTATCTCGCGCCGCGCCGTGAGCAGATTCTCTTCGCCGGCCCGTTCCTGGCGGAGGATGGCGCAACCTCGACCGGCAGCCTGATTGTCATCGATTGCCCGAACCGGACGGCGGCGGAGGAGTTCGCGGCTGGCGATCCCTATGCCCGCGGCGGCCTGTTCCAGAGCGTCGAGCTGCGCGCCTGGCGCAAGGTCCTCCCCGAAGGGGCCTGAGCCAAACCCAGTCAACGCAATTGGGAAAGCGACACGTTTGCTGGCCAGGAGAGGAAAAGACGATGTCCGCGCAAATTGACCAGCGTTCGATCATGGCCCGCCGCCGGCAGGACGGTGCGGCGATCGTCGTGACCGGGGCCGCAGGCGGGATCGGCGGCGGCATTGTCGAACGCCTGCTGGCCGATGGCTGGCGCGTGATCGCGACCGATCTCAGCGCCTCCCAGCTCGAACGCCTGGAAGACGGCGCGCCGGGCGATGCCCTGTCGCTCGCGGCGCTGGATGTTTCCGATTCCAAGGCGGTCGATGCGCTCGCCGCGGATCTGAAGGCGCGCGGCACGGCGGTCGCCGGATTGGTCAATGCCGCCGGGCTGCTCCAGAACATCACGCCCTTCATGGCGATGGACGAGGCTGCGCATCGCCGGATCTGGGATGTGAACTATTTCGCCGCCCTGGCCTGCACGCGCGAATTCGGCGCGGCCATCATGGCGGGCGGCGGCGGTTCGATCGTCAACATCACCTCGATCAATGAGAGCCGACCGCTGCCTCTGCATGCCTATGCTCCGACCAAGGTCGCTCTCGGCTCCTTGACTGCGTTGACCGCGGGCGAGTTCGGGCAGGCCGGACTTCGCGTCAACGCGGTCGCTCCGGGCTTCACGCTGACGCCGATCATGCGGCAGAAGATCGAATCCGGCATGCGCGACGACAGCGCCATCAAGCAGGCGACCGCGATGGGCCGGCTCGTCGAGATCGAGGAGATCGCGGCGGTCGTCGGCTTCCTGATGTCGGATGCCGCGAGTGCCGTTTCAGGCGTTTCGATTCCGGTCGATGCGGGCTGGCTTGCAACCGCGCATTGGATGAATTTCGGTTCTGCGCTGCGATAGTCGTCTCGGCCCCTCGGAACGCGCTCGCGCTGGCGCCTCGGGCATACCCCGATCCCCGATACCGACCTGCCCGGCGCGGGAACCCATCATCTTGCCTCGGGCACGGTCTTGAACCTCGCTGCCGGCCCGCGGGAAATCGGGGCTTGCCACCTCGGTTTCAGTCGATAGCTTCAAGGCAGCGGCGAGCACGGCCTGAAGGCCGGCCGACCGTTGGGGGAGCGACCGCGCGCAAAGACGCGGCGCCGAGGAAAATCGCTCGAGGGAGGAAGACCGATGTCACGCCTACCGACCTATCTGTTCTGTCTGGCCGCCACCACCATGCTGAGCCTGCCAGCAATGGCAGCGGAGATGCGTCTGATGACCGGCCCGCAAGGCGGCGTCTGGGTGCCGCTCGGCGGCCAGCTCAAGGATCTCTGGGAGAAGGCGGTTCCGGGGCTCAGCGTGCAGTCGCTGCCGGGCGCCGGTATCGCCAATGTCCGCGCCATCGAGGAAAACAAGGCGGAAGTCGGCTTCGGAAACTCGATCTCGACGGTCGACGGGCTCGCCGGCAACGCGCCTTTCCCGAAGAAGCACGAGAATATCTGCAATGTCGCTTCGCTCTATCCGCAGTATTTCCAGATGCTGGTGCCGGCGGATTCCGGGATCAAGACCGTCAAGGACCTGAAGGGCAAGGCGATCACCACCCAGCCGCGCGGCAATACCGGCGAGCTCATCACCGGGCAGCTGCTGAAGGTGCACGGGATGAGCTATAGCGACGTCAAGATCTCCTTCGTCTCCTATACGGACTCGGTCGAGCAGGTGAAGGACGGGCATGCCCAGGCCTTCTCGCTCGGCACTGCGATCCCGTCCGGCGCGGTGATGGATCTCGCCTCGGCGCGCGACATCAAGCTGCTCGACCTCTCGGCCGATCTCGACGGCATGAGGAAGCTCAACCCCGGCTATACGCTGGTGACGGTGCCGAAAGGCACCTATCCGAAGCAGGGCGACGACGTGAAGGTGATCGGCTACGCCACCCATATCGTCGCCTCGTGCAAGCTGCCGGCCGATCAGGTCTACTCCATGACCAAGGCGATCGCCGACAATGTCCCGGCGCTGGCGGCGACGAGCAAGGCGCTATCCGATCTGACGCCCAAGCTGATGGCGGAGGATGTCGGCGTGCCGTTCCACCCCGGTGCGGCCCGATTCTACAAGGAAAAGGGCATCACCGTCGCGTCGAAGTGACCGGTTCCCGACGCCTCGTGCGGACGGTTTGAAAACCTGGCGCGCCGGCAGCGCCGGCGCGTGCTTCCAGAAGCCACCGATCCCTTCGTGTCGCCTTGCGGCGTGAACCTCGTCGCCATGCGGGATCGGTCTCCGAGCCAGGATGCGCCCGTGGACATCAGCGTTCCCAAACCCGAATTCAAGTTCGAGTTCAGCCATGTCGGTATCGTCCGGCTGGTCACGGCGGTGATCGCCGTCGCCATGGCGCTCTATCATATGTGGGTGATCCTGCCGCCGGCGCTCGGCGGCCAGGGGACGCCGGAAGCGATCATCTTCCGCGGCACGCATCTCCTGTTCGCGCTGGCGCTGACCTTCCTGATCTATCGCAGGACGGGAGCCGATGCGGCGCCGTCGCCGCTCGACTATGCGCTGCTCTTGCTGGCGGTCGCGCCTATCACCTATCTGTTCTGGAACTACGACTACATCGTCAACCGGATCTACTATGTCGACGACCTCAGCCCGCTCGACATGGCGATGGCGGTCCTGCTCGTCGTCATCGTGCTCGAGGCGACGCGCCGGCTGATCGGCTGGGCGCTGCCGATCACGGCGATCGCCTTTCTCTGCTACGCGCTGTTCATCGCCAGGGTCGAGCCGATGCGGCTGCTCGACCAGCTGTTCATGACCACGGAGGGCGTCTTCGGTGCGCCGCTCGGGGTGTCCGCCGCCTATGTGATGATCTTCGTGCTGTTCGGCTCCTTCATGGAACGCACCGGCACGGGCCAGCTCTTCATGGATTTTGCGCTCTCGCTCACCGGTCATACAGCCGGCGGGCCGGGCAAGGTCTCGGTGGTCTCGTCGAGCCTGTTCGGCACCATCTCGGGCAGCGCGGTCGCGAACGTCATGGTCGACGGGCCGATCTCGATCCCGCTGATGAAGCGCACCGGCTTCAAGGCGCATTTCGCGGCCGGCGTCGAGGCGGTGGCGTCGACCGGCGGGCAGATCATGCCTCCGATCATGGGCGCGGCCGCCTTCGTCATGGCGGAGTTCCTCTCGGTCTCCTACAGCCAGGTGGTGATCTGGGCGCTGATCCCGGCAGTGCTCTACTATGTAGCCTGCTTCGCGGCGGTGCATTTCGAGGCCAAGCGCCACGGCATCCTCGGTGTGCCACGCAGCCAGCTGCCGAAACTCGGCACGACGCTGCGCCAGCGTGGCCACCTCTTCCTGCCGGTGCTGACCATTCTCGCCGTGCTCTACTCCGGCTACAGCGCGCCGCTGGCGGCTCTGGCGGGCACGCTGCTGTGCTTCCCGGTCGCGGCGCTGCGGGCCTCGACCCGCGGCAATGTCCGGATGCCCATCATCATCGATGCGATGATCGACGGCTCGCGCAATGCGCTCGCGGTGGCGCTCGCCTGCGCCTGCGCCGGCATCGTCATCGGCGTCGTCGCCCTGACCGGCGCAGGCATCGTCTTCACCCAGGCGGTGATCGGCCTGTCGCAGAACTATCTGCTGCTGGCGCTGCTGCTGACGGCCGTCGCCGGCATCGTGCTCGGCATGGGCATGCCGACGACGCCGGCCTATATCGTCATGACCTCGCTTTTGGTGCCGGCGCTGATCAAGCTGGGCGTCGCAATGCCCGCGGCGCACATGTTCGCCTTCTACTTCGCCATCCTCTCGGCGATCACGCCGCCGGTGGCGCTCGCGGTCTTCGCCGCGGCGGGGCTGGCAAAGGCCGACCTCTGGAGCAGTGGCTGGGCAGCGGTGAAGATCGGCGCTGCCGGTTTCATCGTGCCGTTCATGTTCGTCTACGAGCCGGCCCTGCTGATGATCGGCGACTGGCCGACGATTATCTGGCGCTTCGTCTCGTCCTGCATCGGCATCGCGCTGCTTGCCGCCGGTTTGCACGGCTATCTGCTGCGCCGGGCGGCCCTGTGGGAGCGGTTCGTGCTGATTGCCGCGGCGTTCTGCCTGGTGAAGCCGGACTGGGTGACGGACCTGATCGGGCTCGGCCTGGCGCTGGCGATGCTCGCCTGGCAATGGCCGGGTCGGGAGCGGGCGCAGGCCGAGCCGGGCAGCGCGACGGCCGCAGTCGAGGCGACTGCGGCCGGGCCTGACGTCGTACGATGAGGGGGGCGTCTATTTGAAGCCGATCACGACTCCGTCGGCGCCGAGCGCGAGCTGCAGGCCTTGGCGGCGGGTGTCGAGGCTGATCGTCACGCCCTTGTCGTTCTTCAGCACCATCCGCCCCTGGCCGGCCCTGCCGGCGGCCCAGCCTTCGCGCAGCTGGACATAGGCGCCAGCGAAATCCTGCCGGTTCCTGAGGCCGTAGACCCGTCCGGTGGCGGTCAGTTTCGCCGCGCCGATGCCGCCGACACCGAGCCCGCCGACGCTGATCGGATAGTTGCGGCCCTTGAAGGCAAGAGTGCCGCCGCCGACCTGACCCTGACCGATGAAGGCGACGGAGAATATCTCGATGCGGACCGAGCCGCTCGGTGGGCCGAGTGTGCGTTGCTGGGCGATGGCGGCAGGCGGGAGAAACATCAGCGCGACCGCGCCGATGCGGGCAAGGCTGTTCAGTGTCACGGGCATGCTCCCTGCTAGGCGGATGCAAGCTGAACGATAGAACCAGCCAAAGAGTTCCGCCAGCCGCGATCTCCTTGTTGTGTCATCAGATTCTTCTGAACAGTCGGCGTATTCGATGCGATGTCTTGGCCGCGCATACGGGCTGACGGAGGCCGCCATCAGAAAGAGAAATGCCCGGCCGCCGGGCCGGGCATCGCGATGTGGGCTATCGCCGGTTGTCGCTCAGATCGTCAGCTTGCCGGCCTTGGCGGCTGCATAGCGCGCGTTGACCTTGTTCCAGTCGACGACGTTCCACCAGTTCTTGAGGTATTCGGCGCGACGGTTCTGGTATTTCAGGTAATAGGCGTGCTCCCAGACGTCGTTGCCCATCAGCACCATCTGCTTGTCCATCAGCGGCGTGTCCTGGTTGGGCTTGCTGGCGAGGGCGAGCTTGCCGTCCTTGGTCACGGTGACGAAGGTCCAGCCCGAACCGAAGACGCGCAGCCCGGCCGTGTCGAAATCGGTCTTGAACTTGTCGAAGCCGCCAAGATCGCGGGTGATGGCAGCGGCGACCTCGCCGGTCGGCGCGCCGCCGGCGTTGGGGCCCATGATCTCCCAGAACATGGTGTGGTTGGCATGGCCGCCGCCGGAGTTGCGCACGGCGAGGCGGGCGGCTTCCGGCACCTTGCCGAGATCACCGAGGAGCTGCTGAAGCGGCGTCTGGGCGAGGACGCCATGGTCCTTGGCTGCGGCGTTCAGCCCGGCGACATAGGCCGCATGGTGGCGGTTGTAGTGGATGTCCATGGTGGTGGCGTCGATGTTGGGCTCGAGCGCCGCGGCCTCATAGGCGCGCTTGGGCAGCGAGAACGGGCCGGTGGGGGCAGCCGGGGCGGCTGCCTGCGCCCAGACCTTGGGGGCGATCGCCAGGCCGGCCGCGGCGGCGCCGAAGCCGAGCAGCGAGCGGCGGGAAAACGAATTGACGTTCTGCATGAGGGTCCTCCGAAAGCCGGCCGCCTGGTGCCGACTCTGCCGCTACGTTAACCTGAAAAGCCGAGCCTGGATGCAGCGATCTCGAAGCGAGTGCCGCTCTTGGCCGGCACACGCATTCGGACAGCCGAAAATGGCGCGAGCGGGGCCATTAACCGGCGATTTACTGCGTTCCTTTAGCTTCCGAGCGCAGATTTCTCATGCGGAAGTGCCGTGTCCATGCACGCTCTGGCTCTGAAGGCGCCTGCCCCGGCCAATGAGGACGCGCCCGACGCGCAGGCCGCCTCGCGCGCCGTCGTCGAGATCGCCGAGCGTTTCGGCAAGCTGAGCAGCGAAATCACCGACATCTCGGGCCGCATCGGCGACGTCAACGGCCAGCTCGACCGGCAGACGGCGGGGCTGCACCGTGTCGTCGGTTCGGTCGATCAGGTGGCACGTGCCAATCAGGCGATCCAGCGTTCGGCCGAGGAGGCGCAGAACGCGGCTTCGGTGGTGAAGAGCGGGCTCGAACGCGTCACCGGTGCGGTCCGGCTCGGGCTCAATGCGGCGCAGAACGACATCGCCGAACTCTCGAACGGGGCGCAGTCGATCTCGCAGGCTCTGGCCGGTGCGGTCGAGCGGGCCCACAAGCTGCGCGAGGCGAGCGAGGCGATCCAGTCGATCACCCGCGAGATCCAGCTGCTTTCGATCAATGCCGGGGTCGAGGCCGCCCGCAGCGGCGCCGCCGGCCGCGGCTTTGCGGTGATCGCAGCCGCGGTCAAGCAGCTCGCCGAACAGACGCGCGACGCCACCAATGCAAGCTCCAGGCAGCTCGATGCGCTGGTTGCGACGGTCGATCAGCTGGCGAGCCAGAGCGAGGCCAATGCGCTGGCGGCGCGGCGCGCCAGCGAGGAAAGCCAGGGCATTTCGCGCCAGATCGGCGAGCTCGATCATTTCGGCAAGTCGGTGGTCGGGCTGATCGCAGAGATCGACAGCATCTCGGCACCGACCCGCGACAATGCGGTAGCCTTCGCCAAGGTCGGGGCGGAGCTGAAGGATCTGGTCGGCGGCGTCGAGCAGTCGAGCCACAGCCTCGAGGTCGCGTCGCGCCGCGCGAGCTCGCTGGTCTCGACCAGCGAGGCGGTGCTCGGCTCGATCGCGGCTTCGGGCGTACGCACGCCCCAGTCCGAAATGATCGAGACGGCGATTGAAGCGGCGACGGCGGTCGCCGGGATGTTCGAGCAGGCGCTGGCCAGCGGCCAGATCGGCATGGCCGAGCTGTTCGACGAGAATTATCGCCCGGTGCCGGGCAGCAACCCGGTGCAGCACTTGACCCGCTTCGTCGAGCTGACGGACCGCCTGCTGCCGCCATTACAGGAGAAGCTGCTGGCCGGCAACCGGCGCGTGGTGTTCTGCGCTGCCGTCGACCGTAACGGCTTCCTGCCGACGCATAACCGCAAATATGCGCAGCCGCAGGGGCCGGATCCGGTCTGGAACAACGCCAATTGCCGAAACCGCCGGCTGTTCGACGACCGGACCGGGCTGGCGGCCGCACGCAACCAGAAGCCCTTCCTCCTGCAGACCTATCGGCGCGACATGGGCGGCGGCAATTTCCTGGTGATGGAAGATCTTTCGGCGCCGATCTTCGTCAGGGGCCGGCACTGGGGAGGCTTCCGCTTCGGACTCAGCGTCTGACGGGTGCGGAGTGGAGCGAGTGGCTCCGGAAGTAGCGGGCGGCCTTGCCCGGATGTGGTGTTGAGTATCGGGTCGCAATCGCCGTCATGCATATCGCTCCCGCCTTTCCGAATCTCTCGGTCCTGCTGATCGATGCCAGCCCGCACTATCGGCGCATCATCCGGACGATGCTCTACCAGGCGCAGCTGCAGCGGATTTTCGAGGCCGCGGACCTCGCCGGTGCGGCGACGATGTTCATCCAGAAGCAGCCCAACATCGTCATCCTCGACTGGGACCTGCCGGACGGCGACAGCATGAAGTGCCTGGCCTCGATCCGCTCCTTCAAGACCTCGCCCTTCGCCAAGGCGCCGGTGCTGGTGATGATGGAGAGGCCGGACCGCCGCGCCGTCGTGCAGGCGGCCAAGCTCGGCGCCCATGAGATCATCGTGAAGCCGATCTCGCCGAACAATCTCTGGCTGCACCTGTCGGGGATCATCAACATCCCGCGGAAGTACAAGGAACAGAGCGGCGCGATCACCCTGGTGCCGCGGGCGATCAGCAACAGCCTGTTCTGACCCTCTTTTCCTGCAGCGCGAAGCCGAGTCCAGCATCTGCCGCGAGCGCGCAGCCGAGCGCATCCTGCATGCCCCGAAACGGTCACAATCCTTCCGGGTTCGGCCAGCGCTTAGCGAAATTTTTACCAGTTCCGTGACAGCCTCCAGCCACGATTCATAGGTTGCGCCGCCGTGGTCATCACCGTTTCCTTGCCGCCGCTTCTCGGCCGTTCCGAGGCCGCAGCCTTCCGAAATCAACTCCTCGTCGCGCTGGAACAGCGGGAAAGCGTCAGCGTCGAATGCGCCGGCGCCGGCCCCTTCCCGAGCCTGTGGATCCAGCTTCTGCACGCGGCCGCGGCGAGCGCCGCCGTGCATGGGCTGACCGTCACGCTCAAGGCGATGTCCGAGGATTGCCGCCAATCCTTCCAGGCGATCGGCTTCGATTTCGCCCAAAGCGCCCTCGTCGTGGAGTGAATGCGATGCGTATCCTGGCAATCGACGACACCAAGACCCTGCTCAGCCTGCTCAGCATGACGCTGCGCAATGCCGGGCACGAGGTCGCCGAAGCCGAGAACGGCGAGGAAGGCCTCGCCCGCTTCGACCAGTTCAAGCCCGATCTCGTGATCACCGACCTCAACATGCCGGTGATGGACGGCATCGAGTTCACGCGCGCCTGCCGCGCGCGGCCGGCCGGCCAGAACACCCCGATCATCGTGCTGACCACCGAGAACGGTGCCGAGATCAAGGCGGAAGGCCGCCGCGCCGGCGCCAGCGCCTGGATGGTCAAGCCGTTCGAGCCCAACACCCTGCTCGGCCTCGTCGCCCGCTACCAGAACTGAGGCGACTCGATGGATGCTCTGGCCGAACTGAAACAAACCTTCTTCCAGGAATGCGAGGAACTCCTCGGTGCTCTCGAGCAGAAGCTCCAGGCGCTCGACGAGGGCTCGCGCGATTCCGAGGACGTCAACGCCGCCTTCCGCGCCATCCACTCGATCAAGGGTGGTGCGGGTGCCTTCGGTTGCACCGAGCTCGTCGCCTTCGCGCATGTCTTCGAGGCTTCGCTCGACCATCTGCGCTCCGGTCGCGTCGCCCTTGAGGATGCACCGTTCAGCCTGTTCCTGCGCTGCTCTGATGCGGTGTCCGATCTCGTGGCGGCTGCCCGCAACGACGAGCCCGCCCAGGCGCGTCCGGACCTGCTGGCCGCGCTGGAGAAGGTCGGACAGGCCAAGCCGGAAGCTCCGGCTGCCGTCAGCGACGAGCCGCCCGGCATCGCCGCGCTCGGCAACCTGCTCGCCATGGTCGAGGCCAAGACCGCTGCGCCGGCCGCGCCTGCGGCCGATGATGGCTGGGATGACGAACCCGCCGCAGCGGTTGCGCCCGCGCCGGCCCGTCCCGGCCGCGATGTCTGTGTGCGGATCAATCCCGAGAGCGACCTGTTCCGCCGGGTGATCGAGCCGCGCGTCGTGATCGGCAGCCTGCCTGCCGAAGAGATCGTCTCGGTGACCTGCGACATGAGCCAGGTCCCGGCGCTCGAAGCGCTCGACGTCACCGACTGCCATATGCGCTTCAACGTGATGCTGCGCACCGATCTGCCGGTCGAGGAGATCGTCGCCAAGTTCGACTTCACCCTCGCGAACGAGGAGTTCGAGGTCGAAGTCATGCCGGCGGCGGCCAATGACGACGCGGTCGAGGAGATTGCGGCGCCCGTTTCCGAAGTTCCGCAGAATGTCGCGGCGGATCTCTCCGCGATCCTCGCCCGCCTCGGCCCGGCTCCGACCGCGGCCGCGCCTGCCGAGGTCGTCCCGCCCCAGGCGCCTGTCGCGGTGGCGGCTTCCGCTCCGCCGCCGCCAGCCCCGCCGCGTCCCGCGGCCAAGCCGGCGGCCAACGACGCGGCCGCCGCGCGCCAGCGCCAGGCAGTCAGCGTGCGTGTCGATCTCGACCGGATCGACCGGCTGATGAACCTCGTCGGCGAGATCGTCATCACCCAGTCGATGCTGGTCGAATGCGTCCGCTCGCTGCCCTATGACGTCTACGCCAAGACCGCCGAAGGCATCCTGACCCTGTCGCGCCAGACGCGCGAGCTGCAGGACCATGTCATGGCGGTGCGCGCGCAGCCGGTGAAGGCGGTGTTCCAGCGCATGCCGCGCCTGGTGCGCGAGCTCGCCCAGACGCTTGGCAAGGAAGTGAAGCTCGTCCTCGAGGGCGAGAACACCGAGGTCGACAAGACGATCATCGAGGAGCTGGCCGACCCGCTGACCCATATGATCCGCAATTCGATGGATCACGGGCTGGAGACACCGGATGAGCGCATCGCCGCCGGCAAGCATCCCGAGGGCACGATCAGGCTGATCGCGGAGCACCGCGCCGGCCGCATCGTGATCTCCGTCACCGATGACGGGCGCGGCATCGGCCGCGACAAGCTCTTGGCCAAGGCACGGTCCCGCGGCCTCGTTGGACCGGATGAGAGGTTGGCGCCGGAGGAGATCGACCAGCTGATCTTCGCCGCCGGCCTGTCGACGGCCGAGGCGGTCAGCGACATCTCCGGCCGCGGCGTCGGCATGGATGTGGTCCGCCGTAACGTCGAATCGCTCGGCGGACGCATCAGCGTCGATTCCGAGCCGGGCCGCGGCTGCAAGTTCACGCTCGCTCTGCCGCTGACGCTCGCCGTGCTGGAAGGCATGGTGATCCGCTGCGGCGACGACCGCTATGTCATCCCGATCGCCAGCGTGATCGAGACGCAGCATCTCGCCAATACCCCGATCGAGCACCTGACCTTCGGCCAGGAAGTCCTGCGCTGGCGCGGCGAGGTCACGCCGCTCTACCGGCTGGGTGCCGTGATGGGTTCGTCCGGCACGCGCGACGAGAACATCATCATCATCGCCGAGACCGAGCGCGGCGGGAATGTCGGCATCGCGGTCGACGAGATCGTCGGCCAGCAGCAGGTCGTGGTGAAGAGCCTCGAAGCCAATTACGGCACGGTCAACGGCGCTTCGGCCGCGACCATCCTCGGCGACGGCCTCGTCGCCCTCATCCTCGACGTCGATTCCATGCTGCGCCTGGCGGCTGCCGGCGGCCGCCAGACTGCTCCCGAACTCAAATTGGCTGGATGACCATGACCCTGCAACTCGGCGAAAAGCACTTCACCTCGGCGCAGCCGGAATCGGCGGCGCGCCGGATC
This sequence comes from Allobosea rubneri, assembly GCF_032464875.1. Lineage (NCBI taxonomy): Bacteria > Pseudomonadati > Pseudomonadota > Alphaproteobacteria > Hyphomicrobiales > Alloboseaceae > Allobosea > Allobosea rubneri. Next base: position 47,665 of record NZ_JAWDID010000009.1, on the reverse strand, counting down.
GTCACCTTCCGCGTCGGCGACCGGACCTTCGGCATAGATGTCGGCATGGTCCGCGAGATCAAGGGCTGGCAGGCGACGACGCCGCTGCCGCATGCGGCCCCGCATGTCCGCGGCGTGCTCAACCTGCGCGGCGTGATCCTGGCGGTCTACGACCTGCGCACGGCGATCGGCCTCGGCGTCACCGATGCGACCGCGACCCATGTCATCGTCGTCGTCGATGTCGAGGACAAGACCGCCGGCCTGCTGGTCGACTCGGTCTCCGACATCGTCGACGTGCCGGTCAGCGCGGTTCGTCCGGCGCCGGATCTGGAGCGTGACGAGCACGGTCTGATCGAGGGGCTCGTCCTGCTCGACACCGACATTGTGGCGCTGCTCGACCTCGCGGCGGTGATCAAGGACGGTGGTGACGCTCAGGCTCGGCAGGCCCGCGCCAACTGAGCCGTCGCAAGACCGCCGGAGGACGCCCGCCAAAGCGCCAGAGGAAGCTGCCCCGCCTGCGACTGCACCGAAGAGACCAACAGAGCCTATGAGCATGATGCCGGCGGGCCTTTCGAAACTGACCTTCAAACTGCCGGCGTTGTTCGCCGGCGGGTCACTGCTCGCCGCCACCGGCGTCACGATCGCGGTGCAGCAGGCGACGGCGGCGAAGCTCGCCGCCCTTGGGCTGAGCGGTCCGCAGGCCGAGACGGTGACCTCCGCCATGCTCGGACCGGCGCTTGCCTTCGGCGCCGCCGGGATCGCCGTTGCCGCCGGGCTCGGCTGGCTCGCTGCGCGCTCGCTGGCGAGGCCGCTGGCGGCGATGCGCGAGGGCACCGAGCAACTGGCGCAGGGGAAGGAAGCCGAGCTGCCGGAGCTGGCGCGCCGGGACGAGGTCGGCGAACTCGCCCGCAGCCTGCAGCAGCTCCAGGACAGCAGTGTCGAAGCCAGCCGTATCCGCGCGGCCCTCGACGGCTGCCGCACCAACATCATGGTCTGCGACGCGCAGGGTCGCGTCGTCTTCGCCAACCGCTCGCTGCTGAAGTTCTTCGCCGAGGCGCAGGACGACTTCCGCATCGCCTTTCCCGGCATTTCCGCCAAGGACATGCTCGGCAAGGTGATGGATGTCTTCCACAACCAGTCGTCCGGCGGGTTCGTGGCCGGCGGCATGCGCTCGCTGCGCTTCGCTCTGGGCCGGCGCACGGTCGCGCTGACCCTGAGCCAGATGGTGCAGGCGGACGGGCGGCTGCTCGGCGCGACGATGGAGTGGCGCGAGCTGACGGATGAGGTCGCGGCCGCCAACGAGGTCGCCGATGTCGTCTCGGCCGCAGCGGAAGGCGACTTCTCGCGGCGCATCCCGCTCGCCGGGAAATCGGACGCGCTGGCGCGGATCGCCGAGGGTATCAACCAGATCAACGTCATCGTCGAAGGGGCGGTCGGCGAGTTCGCCGATGTGCTCTCCGGCATGGCCGATGGCGATCTCAGCCAGCGCATCGACGGCGACTATCAGGGCCTCCTCGCCGAGTTGAAGGCCGGGCTCAACGAGACGATGGCGCGGCTGGCGCAAACCGTGTCCGGCATCCAGGGGACCTCCGGCCATGTCGCGACGACCGCGGCCGAGATCCGCAGCGGCGCCGCCGATCTTGCCCGCCGTACCGAGGACAGTGCCGGCAATCTCGAGCAGACGGCAGCGACGACCGAGCAGCTCGCGGCTTCGGTGAAGCAGAGCGCCGAGCGCTCGCGCCGGGCGACGGATCTGGCCGGGGAGGCGATGGGCGTCGCCGAGGCGGGCCAGAAGGTGGTCGCCGACGCTGTCGGCGCGATCGAGCGCATCGAGGCGTCCTCCGCCCGCATTTCCGAGATCGTCTCGGTGATCGACGGCATCGCCTTCCAGACCAATCTCCTGGCGCTCAACGCCGCGGTCGAGGCGGCGCGCGCCGGCGACGCCGGCAAGGGCTTTGCCGTCGTCGCATCGGAGGTGCGGACGCTGGCGCAGCGTTCGAGCCAGGCGGCCAAGGACATCAAGGGGCTGATCGTCAACTCGAACGAGCAGGTCGCCGATGGCGTGCGCTTCGTGCGCCATACCGGCGAGGCGCTGAACCGGATCGTCGCGGCGGCGGGACAAGTCTCCAGCACGGTCGCCGAGATCTCGGAGGCCACAGCCGAGCAGGCCGGCGGCATCGAGGAGATGAGCCAGGCCGTCGCGCATATGGACGAGGCGACCCAGCAGAATGCGGCGCTCGCCGAGCAGAGCGCCGGCTCGGCGAACAGCCTCGCCAGCCAGATCGAGGCGCTGCGGAACCTCGTCGCCTTCTTCCACACCGGCGAGGCCCAGGCGCATGCCGTGCCGGCCACCAACGGCTTTGCCGCGCCTTCCCGGGCAGCCCCCGGTGCTCCGACTGCGCCAAGGCAGGCCGCGGCTTCGGTGAAGCCCTATCGCCAGGCCGAGGTCCGTGCTCGCGCCGTCGAGCCGCGCCGCAAGGTCGCCGGCGGCGGGCGCTTCGAGGAATGGGCGGAGTTTTAAATCTTTGCGTGCCCAGAGTCAGACCATGCTAGCTCCGCCGCCCCAGGCCGAACCCACCTTGACCCGCGACGACATGGGCTTTGTTGCCAAGCTCGTCTACGAGCATGCCGGCATCGTCATTCGCGAGCACAAGGAAGCGATGACGCGCGGGCGGTTGGCGCGGCGCGTCAAGGCGCTGGGATTGAACTCGGTTGCCGAATACTGCGCCTTCCTGAAGACGCCGGCGGCGCTCGACGAGATCCCCGAGCTGATCAACGCCGTCACCACCAACCACACGGCCTTCTTCCGCGAGCGCCACCATTTCGACCATCTGCGCGGCGATGTGCTGCCGCGGCTGATCCAGGAGCGCGCAGCCCGGCGCGGCCGCATCCGGATCTGGTCCTCCGCCTGCTCCTCGGGCGAGGAGGCTTACAGCATCGCGGCGGTCTCGCGCGACGTGATCGGCCATCGCGGCGACCTCGACTTCAGAATCCTGGCGACGGATATCGACACCGACATTCTCGACCGTGCCGCAGCGGGGCTCTATCCGCTGGAGCTATTCGAGCGGCTGCCTGCCGATCTGCGTCCACTCCTGCGCTTCGACGGCCAGGCGGGCCGCGGCGAGGCGCGGATCAGCGACGATCTCAAGCGCCTGATCGCCTTCAAGCGGCTCAACCTGATCGAGAGCTGGCCGATGAAAGGGGCCTTCGACGTCGTCTTCTGCCGCAATGTCTTCATCTATTTCGACACCCCGACCAAGGCCGCGATCCTCGACCGCTTCGTCTCGTTGATCCATCCCGGCGGCTTTCTCTATCTCGGTCATTCGGAATCCCTGCCGCAGCCGCATCCGAAGCTTCGACTGATCGGCCGGACGATCTACGAGCGCACGCCATGAGCCTTGCCAGATGAGCCCCGCCATATGAGCCTAGCCAGATCCTCACGGCGCTATTTCGACCCGCGTTTCGACGCGACCATCATAACGGTCGCGCCTGGCGAGCATGAGATCACCTCCGCGAAAGACGAGATCGTTGCGACGGTGCTCGGCTCCTGCATCTCGGTCTGCATGCGCGATCCCCATATCGGGGTCGGCGGGCTCAACCATTTCCTGCTGCCCAAGAACAATGGCGGCTCCGACACCAGCGCCGGCGAGCGTTATGGCGATACCGCCATGGAGGTGCTGATCAACGGGCTGATGAAGCGCGGTGCCCGGCGCAACCAGCTCGAAGCCAAGGTCTTCGGCGGCGCGCGCGTGCTCTCCGGCGCCACCATGCTGGCGATCGGCGAAGGCAACATCACCTTCGTCAACGAGTTCCTCGCCCGCGAAGGCATACCGGTCGTCTCCAGGGATGTTGGCGGCACCCGCTCGCGCCGCATCCACTACCAGCCCACGACTGGGCGCGCCTGGGTCCAGCATGTCCAGCAGGCCGCGCGCGATCCTGAACGTGAGCAGGAGCTCGCCTACCTCAACCGCCTCAAGACCCAGCCGGTGGCGGGCGAAGTGGAGATCTGGTGATGGGCATGCCGAACCCCTCCGCCGGCCCGGTGAAAGTCCTCGTCGTCGACGATTCCGTGCTGATGCAGAAGCTGATGACGCAGATCATCAACTCGACGCCCGGCTTCCAGGTGATCGGCGTCGCCGGCAGCGCCGAGGAGGGCTGGGACGCGATCCAGGAATTGCGGCCGGACATCCTGACGCTCGATCTCGAACTGCCGGGCCGTCACGGGTTGAAGCTGCTCGCCCGCGTGCTGAAGCAGGACCCGCTGCCGGTATTGATCGTCTCGGCCTTCGGCGGGCCGGGCGCCGACAACACGATCCAGGCGCTGGAGCTCGGCGCGATCGACTTCATCGAGAAGCCGGACGGCACCACCCATACGCTCGACAGCTTCATGAAGCATGTCGGCACGGCGCTGCAGCGGGCCTCGGCCAGCCGGCGCCTGTTGATGGCGGCCCGCGCCGCGAAGGAGGCCCCGGCCGCTGCCGTGCCGGCGCGTCCGACGATCGCCCGCGAGATCAGCCGCACCGTCGGCAAGTCGCCGCTGATCGCGATCGGCGCCTCGACCGGCGGCGTCCCCGCTGTCCAGGTGGTGATGCGCGATCTCGCCTTCACGCGGCTGCCGATCGTCGTCGTCCAGCACATGCCAGCCGGCTACACCGCGAAGTTCGCGGCGCGGCTCGCGGCGGCGACTGGGCTCGATGTCCGGGAAGCCGCCGATGGCGACCGGCTGCGGCCCGGCATGGCCGTAGTCGCGCCCGGCGGTCACCGCCATCTCGAGATCGAGGAGCGGCGCGGCGAATTCGTCTGCCAGCTCAGGGAAGGGCCGCTGGTCAGTGGACACTGCCCCTCCGTCGACGTGATGTTCCATTCGGTGGCGCGGGCCGCCGGCGCCCAGGCGGTCGGCGTGCTGCTCACCGGCATGGGACGTGATGGCGCTGACGGTTTGTTAGCCATGCGCAAAGCCGGGGCCGAGACGTTAATCCAAAGCGGTGAGACCTGTGTGGTAAACGGGATGCCGAAAGCCGCGTTCGAGATCGGCGCCGCTGATCGGGCCGTCGCGCTCGACCAGATCGGTGGTGTCGTCGCGGGGTTGATCGGCGAGCGGCCGCATCAGCGGACCGCGTGAGGAGAGTGTTATGACAAAGGCGAGAAGCGATTATCGCATCCTCGTGGTCGACGACCAGAAGAGCATGCGCGGGCTCGCGACCTATTTCCTGAAGCAGATCGAATTCCAGGACATCGACGAGGCGGAGAACGCCCGCGAAGCCCTGATGAAGATGCAGACCAAGCGCTACGACTTGCTGCTGCTCGACTGGAACATGGACGGGATGAGCGGCATCGACCTGCTCCGCGCCATCCGCTCGGTGCCCGAGCTCAACCAGATCAAGATCATCATGGCGACCTCGGAGCGCTCGGTCGACAAGATGGATGAGGCGACGACCAACGGCGCCGACCACTATGTCGTGAAGCCCTACGAACTGCGAGACCTCGAGGTTCGGGTCAAGAAGGTCCTGGCCTGCTGAGCTGCCGGCTGCGGCGGTAGTTTCTTGCGAAGCCCCGGCCTCAGGCCGGGGCTTCGTCGTTCCGGGGCGGGTTGGGGCAGGGGCGCCGAAAAAACCGGCTCCCACCTTTTCTCATTTTGCTCTAGGATGTGTTCCGATTTCGCCGGAGCCAGCCCATGCGTCTCCACCGCCGCCAAGTCCTTGCCCTACTCGCCTATCCGATGATCGCAGAGGTGAACGCGGCGCAGGGCGACAGCAACGCCTATGCTTTCAGCTTCGACAGGGCAGAAGGCGGAAGGGTGCCGCTCGAGGCCTATCGCGGCAAGCCGATCTTGATCGTGAACACGGCGACGCGCTGCGGCCTCGCCGGCCAGTTCGCCGGGCTGGAGCAGCTCTGGCAGCGCTACCGCACGCGCGGTCTGATGCTGATTGCCGTGCCGAGCAATGATTTCGGCGGGCAGGAACCGCTCGCCGGGGCGGCTATCGCCGAGGCGGTGCGGCAGAGCCATGGCGCGAACTACCTGATCACCGAAAAGGTTGCGGTGCGTGGCGAGGCGGCCCATCCCTTCTATCGTTGGGCGGCTAGCCAGCGCCCCGCCGAGACGCCGAGCTGGAACTTCCACAAATACCTGGTCGGCCGCGACGGCAGCCTCGCCGGCAGCTTCAGCTCGCGCACCGACCCGGTCTCTCCCGAACTCGTCCAGGCGATCGGGCTGGCCCTGGAGAAGCGGCGCTGAAGGAAGCGGCAGGCGCCGCTCTCAGTTGCGTGCGTAGATGTCCTCGATCCGGACGATGTCGTCCTCGCCGGTATAGGAGCCGACCTGGACCTCGATCAGTTCGAGCGGAATCTTTCCCGGGTTCTTCAGTCGGTGGGTGCAGCCGATCGGCAAGTAGACCGACTCGTTCTCGTGGACGAAGACGGTGCGGTCGTCGACGGTGACCTCGGCGGTGCCGGAAACCACGACCCAGTGCTCGGCGCGATGGAAGTGCTTCTGCAGGCTGAGTTGGCCGGCTTCCTTGACGTGGATGTGCTTGACCTGGAAGCGGGTACCGATGTCGATGCGCTGGTACCAGCCCCAGGGGCGGTAGATACGTAAGTGCTCGCTGGCCTCCGGCCGGCCGCTCGCTTTCATCTGCTCGACGAGGTTCTTGACCTTGCCGGACGCCGCCATCGAGGCGACCAGCACGGCGTCGCGGGTCGCGACGACCACGACATCGTCGAGGCCGACGACGGTGGTCAGCATCTCGTCGCTGCGCACCAGCGAGCGATGGGTGTCGATCACCACTGCGGGGCCTTCGAGCACGTTGTCGTCGCCGTCCTTCGGCTTGATCTCATGGATCGAATCCCATGCGCCGATGTCCGACCAGTCGAAGGAAGCAGCCAGCATGCCGGCCGAGTCGGTACGCTCCATCACCGCGTAGTCGATCGAGATCTTGCTGGCGCGGGCGAAGCTCTCCGGATCGAGCCTCAGGAAGTCGAGGTCCCGCCGGGCCTTCTCGACGGCGGCCTCGGCGGCTTCAAGCACCTCGGGGGCGTGGCGCGCGAGTTCGCTCAGCATGGTCTTGGCGGCGAAAAGGAAGTTGCCGCTGTTCCAGAGATAGCCTTCCGCGAGATATTGCGTGGCGAGTTCGAGTTTCGGCTTCTCGACGAAGCGGGTGAGGCGGCGAGCTCCGGGCTCGGCGAGCTCCGCGCCCGGTGCAAGGTAGCCATAGGCCGTCGACGGGTGCGTCGGCGGGATGCCGAGGGTCATGACCAGGCCGGCGGCGGCGAGGCGGGCGGCGCGCTTGCAGTCGCTGCGAAAGGCTGCCGCGTCGGTAATGAGGTGGTCTGAGGCGAGGGCGAGGCCGACGGCTTCGGGGTCGCGTCGACTGGCCAGCACGGCGCCGACAGCGATCGCAGCGGCGGAATCGCGGCGCTCGGGCTCGAGCACGATCTCGCCCTCGACCCCGCAGGCGAGCATCTGCTCGGCGGCGATGAAGCGGAAATCGGTGTTGGTGATGACGATCGGCGCGTCGAAGGCCGGATCGGCCAGCCGCTGCAGCGTCGCCTGGAAGGTCGAGAGCCCGCCCGCGAGCAACGGGATGAACTGCTTGGGCATGGTATCGCGCGAGAGCGGCCAGAGCCGCGTTCCGGCGCCGCCGGCCATGACGAGCGGGATGATCTTGGGCGAGGGCATCTTGCGGTTCCGGCAGCGAGCGAGGTGTTCTCGGCCCCTCCTTACGGCAACGAAGCTACCATCCAATAAACGGCGCCGCGTTGGCCTTGCCCCGGAGCGCTCAGCTCTTTGGCTTCTGTCCCGGGCGGAACGCGACGATCACTGCCGGATCGGTCTCGAGATAGGGGCCCTCGATCAGGTCGATGCAATAGGGGATCGCCGGCATGACCGCGTCGAGGCATTCGGCGATGGCGCGCGGGCGGCCGGGGAGGTTGACGATCAGCGACTTGCCGCGAATGCCGGCGAGCTGGCGCGAGAGGATCGCGGTCGGCACCTTGGCGAGACTGACCTGGCGCATCAATTCGCCGAAGCCCGGCATCAGCTTGTCGATCACGTCCTCGGTCGCTTCCGGCGTGACGTCGCGCGGGGCCGGGCCGGTGCCACCGGTGGTGACGATCAGGCAGCAGCCCTCGACATCGGCGAGCTCGGTCAGCGTTCGGGCGATGCCGGCGCGATCGTCGGGGATGACGCGTGAAACTGCCTGCCAGGGGCTAGCCAGTGCCTTGCCGAGATAGTCGAGGATCGCCGGGCCGCCTTCATCGGCGTAGACGCCGGCCGAGGCGCGGTCCGAAACGGTGACGATGCCGATCTTCGCAGGTGACGTCATGGCCTGTCCTCAAACCCGGTAGAAATCGCGATACCAGCGCACCATCCGCCCGATGCCCTCGGCCAGCGGGGTGTGCGGGCGAAAGCCGACGGCAGCCTCCAGCGCCGAGACGTCGGCGGCGGTGCGCAGCACGTCTCCCGGCTGGCGCGGCCTCATCTCCATGGCCGCCTTCCGGCCGACCGCTTGCTCGATGGTGGCGATGAACTCCATCAGCGGCACGGGTGCGGAGTTGCCGATATTGTAGAGCCGCCAGGGTGCCGAGGAGGTCGCCGGGCTGGGATCGTCGCCCGACCAGGCCGGGTCCGCGGCGGCGACGGTGTCGAGCGTGCGAACCACGCCCTCGACGATATCGTCGACATAGGTGAAGTCGCGCTCGTGGCGGCCTTCGTTGAAGACCTCGATCGGCTCGCCGGCCAGGATCTTCCGGGTGAAGATCATCGGCGCCATGTCGGGCCGGCCCCAGGGGCCGTAGACCGTGAAGAAGCGCAGGCCCGTGGTCGGCAGCCCGTAGAGATGGGCGTAGGCATGAGCCATGCCTTCATTGGCTTTCTTGGTCGCGGCATAGAGGCTGACCGGGTGATCGGCATTGTCCTCGACCCGGAAGGGGATGCGGGTATTGGCGCCGTAGACCGAACTCGACGAGGCGTAGACCAGATGCTCGACGCCGTTCCGGCGGCAGCCTTCGAGGATATGGCCGAAGCCGGTCAGGTTGCTGTCGAGATAAGCCTGCGGATGGGTGATCGAATAGCGCACGCCGGCCTGGGCGCCGAGATGGACGACGCGTTCGAAGCGGCCTTCGGCGAACAAGGACTGCATGGCTTCGCGGTCGGCGAGATCGAGCTTCTCGAAGCTGAAGCGGTGATGGCCGGCGAGGCGTTCCAGCCGTGCCTGCTTCAGGGCGGGGTCGTAGTAATCGTTGAGATTGTCGATGCCGACGACCTCGTCGCCGCGTTCCAGCAGGACCTTGGCCGTCTCGTTGCCGATGAACCCGGCTGCTCCCGTCACCAGAACGCGCATCGCCTTCCCAAGCTGCTGTCGAACGCCTCGACGACGTCTATCGGTCAGCGCGCGGCCACGGTCAACGCGCTGCGCCGCCGGCTGAGCCGAGCTTGCGGTCGCGCCATTGCCGCAGCAGCATCCGCCCGCGGGCGGCGAGTCGTGGCAGGGGAGAGCCGGCGGAACCGATCGCGATGATGGCATGCGCCATGGCCTGCCGTTCGCCCCAGGGATAGGCGGAGGCGTCGACCCGGTCGCCGGCGCCGCTGTCGAGGCGGAAAGGCTGGCTGGTGGTGAAATCGGCGCGCAGCATCTCGATGGCGAGGCCACGGCCGGGCGAGAGCCGGGCGAGGGCCTCGTCATAGGCGATCTTGAGGAAATGCGACTGGCCGGCGAAATCGAGCAGCACGCCGGCTGCGATTGGGACATTGTCCAGCCGAAGCAGGTCGATCCGCGCCATGTCCGCCGCGGCGAAACGCCCGATCACCTCGCGAAAATAGGCGGCGTCGGCGGGCAGCTTGGCGAGTGCGGTGCCATTGCTGCCCTTCCAGCCGGCAGCTTCGAGCGCGAAGAAATTGTCCAGAGCGGTGGCGGCTTCGTCGCGGCGATGGCGTGTGAGTCGCAGCTGGCCGGCGCGCTCCAGCATGCGATGCTGTTGCAACCGCTTCTTGTACCCTTGGCCGAGGGCGCGGCGCAGATAGGCTTCGGCAGTATCGCCCGGCATCGGAATCGCCATTGGTCGATCCCAGGCTTCGAAGCGGTGTAGCGCGCTGCGGGTTTCGGCGCAGCCAGCGGCCAGGGCCTCGAACGTCGCCCCCTCGACCGGCAATAGTGGCAGGCGCAGCCGTTTCGGCAGGTCGGCGGCTTCGGCGATGAAGCGCAGCAGGGCGAGCGCGGCGGGCGCGGCAGCCTCGCGGTCGAGCACCGGAGCGGAGGCCACCTCGTAGAGCGGGACCAGAGGCGCCTGCAGCATGGCGGAAAAGCCGGTCTGGGGGGTGCGTATCCGACGGAAGGCCCAGACGCCGAGCAACACACCATTGCCGTCATCAGCGCAGAGGATAACGATATCGTCCGCCTGCTTCACAGGGCCCGACAGCGCCGCGGCGATTGCGGCGGGCGCCATGTGCAGGTTCGGCGCCTCGGCGCGCAGGCAAAGATCGGCGAAGGCGGCCGCCATCTCCCCATAGCGCGCAGCGGAAACGCGGCTGACGCCGATCCCTTCGCTCATGTCCGCCTGAGGTCGCGCCGCAGCGAGAGCACGAAGGCGATCACCTGCGCGGTGGCGCGGTAAAGCTCCTCGGGAATGGTGTCTTCGAGCTCGACGGCGGACAGCGCCTCGGCCAACAGCACGTTCTGCTCGACGGCGACATCGTGTTCGCGCGCCGTTTCGACGATCTTCTGTGCGATCTCGCCGCGCCCCTTGGCGGTAACGCGCGGGGCGCCTTGCCCGTCATATTCGAGCGCGACGGCGATCTGCCGGGAAAGCGGCTCGCTCATGAGCGACGGTCCAGGAACTGGCCGGAAGCGGCCTTGGCCGGGCGTGGCTGGCCGGTGTGGATTTCCAGAGCAGCGCTCTCGAAGCGGGCCTGGACCAGCGAGGCCTCGAGATCGGGTCCGGCCTGACGCAGCAGGCGGCTGGTTTCCTCGCGTTCGGCCCAGAATGAGACCGAGATGGCGCGCCCTTGCAGGGTCACCAGACCCTGGAGGGCACCCAGCGGTTCGGCATCGAGCCCGAAGCGAACCCGCCAGATCGGGGCCTCGGTCGTGGCGGTGTCCGGCTGCGGCGGGTCGCGCTCGATCTCGAGCGGCAGCATGGCGGTGCCGTTGTGGAGGGCGAGCGGGATTTCGGCGAGCCAGCGTGTCGGCGCCTGTGTCTCGCCGCGCGCGGCCTCCGGTGGCAACGAGGCGTATTGCCCCAGCGCGATCCGGTCGAGCCCCGCCTCGGCCTGCTCGAACAGGGTCTGGGCGATGATCGCGGGGCGCGAGGCCGGCGTCAGGCTCGGCTCCTGGACCGGCTGCGGCGTCAGCAGTCCGGGGCGCGGCATGGCCGGGCGGGGATCGGTAGCTGGCGCGGTCGAGGCGTTCTGTCCGGGCGATGCCGCAGGGCGCGCCTGGGCGGGCTCGCCCTCAACAGATCGCTGATCGCCGGCCGGCAGCGGCTGGATGGCGGGCCGCAGCAGGTCGCGCAGCGCCTGGAGCCCGGCCTTGAGATCGGTCTGGGGTGGTCTGGGCTCGCCATTGGCCTGGCGGGCTTCGAGGAAGAGACCGGAGCGCGCGACGGCCTTACGCAGCGCTTCGCCGGTGAGCGGCTTGCTTTCGACCGGTAGGCGCTGGGCGAGGATCTGATCGACCAGTGCGAGCAGCGGCTTCGGCAGGACCAGTGCGACCGAGCCTTGCGCCAGTCCGGCGAGATTGGCGAAGAGCGGGGCGAGGCTGTCCTGCCGGGCGATGGCGGCGCCGAGCAGCGGCCCGGCGATCGCGCGGGGCGAGGCATGGACGGTCGGCGGCTGGATACCCGGAGTGGGGGGCGTGACGCTCGCCCGTTCCGTCGGAAGCGGCGATGCGGCGGACGCCGCCGCGGCCACAGGTGCCGAGGCGGACGCGGCGGGGGACCCGTAGCGGAAAGAGGGGAGGCGCCCGTTGTTGCCGGCTGCTGAACCGGGGCGCCTGGGCGCGCCGTTGGAAGGGCTGCCTGGGCCGGGCTCGCTGGCGGGTTCGCGGCAGGGGCAGGTTCACCCGAGGGAGCAGGGCGGGTGCCGACCAGGACGGCCTGCATCGGGGCGCCGGGTTTGGCCGGCTCGTCGAATCTGAGCAGCAGGCTGGCGCCCGGCTGCAGAGCGGCCTGCCGGGCTTCCGGCCCTGCCAGCACGAGAGCGATCTTGACGCCATTGACCAGGGCAGTGGCGTTGCCCTCGCCGTCGAGCAACAGAAGCTTGGCTTCGACCGTCTTGCCCGCGGCAAGGCCCGCGCCGTTCAGCGCCGCGAGCAAGGTCGCGAAGTTCTGGCTCTGCGCCAGCGTGGCGAGGTTCGCCTTGAGGGTCGGCTGAACGGGCATGGGCGGAGCCTGTCACGAAAGGTTGAGGATTTCCTTGCGCAAGGTCGCCCTGCGCCGGTCGCGCTGGCGCGGTGCGGGCGTATCGGGCAGGTTTCCTGCTCCCCGTGGAGATCGTCATGAAGTATCGCCAGCTCGGCCGCTCCGGCCTCAAGGTCTCGCCGCTCTGCCTGGGCACGATGATGTTCGGCGCGGCGACGCCGGAGCCCGAATCCCGCGCCATCATCGACCATGCCGCCGCGGCCGGGATCAATTTCATCGACACGGCCGACGCCTATTCCGACGGTCGCTCGGAGGAGATCGTCGGGCGCGCCATCGCCGACAGGCGCCATGACTGGGTGCTGGCGACCAAGGCGGCCAACCCGATGGGGCCGGGACCGAACCAGCGCGGGCTCTCGCGCAAATGGCTGCTCCAGGCCTGCGACGCCAGCCTGAAGCGGCTCGGCAGCGAGTTCATCGACATCTACTACCTTCACAAGGAGGATCACGAGACGCCGCTTGCCGAAACGGTACGAGCCGTGGGCGATCTCGTGCGGCAGGGCAAGATCCGCCATTTCGGCGTCTCGAACTTCCGTGCCTGGCGCGTCGCCGAGATCTGCCGCCTCTGCGACGAGCTCGGCATCGACCGGCCGGTAGTCAGCCAGCCCTACTACAATGCGATGAATCGCATGCCCGAGGTCGAGCACCTTCCGGCCTGCGGCTATTACGGGCTCGGCGTCGCCAGTTATTCGCCGCTGGCGCGCGGCATCCTCACCGCAAAATACGAGCCCGGACAGGCGCCGCCGGAAGGCACGCGGGCCGGGCGCGCCGACCGGCGCCTGATGCAGACCGAATGGCGCGAGGAATCGCTGGTGATCGCCCGCCAGATCCGCGACCACGCCGCGGCGCGCGGGATGACGCCGGTGCAGTTCGCGGTGCTCTGGGTGCTGAACAACAAGCTCCTGACCGCGGCGGTCGCCGGGCCGCGCACCATGGAGCAGTGGCAGGCCTATCTCTCCGCGCTCGATGTCAGCTTCAGCGCGGCGGACGAGGCGCTGGTCGACGCGCTGGTCCCGGCCGGCCACCCCTCGACGCCGGGCTACACCGATCCCGCCTATCCGCTCGAGGGGCGGGTTGCGCGGACGGGGTGAGCGCGCTCTCCAAAGGAAGACGTGGATGGTCGGGACAGGCCCGACCACGACACGGATATGGTCGTGCGACCCCGCTCCCTACCCTCTCCCGCAAGGAGAGAGGGGAGCGCTGTGCCGCTAAGGATGCAGCTTCAGTCCCTTGATCGCTTTGTCGACGGCCTTGCGCTCGCCATGCAAGGCGAGGCCGACGAGATCGAGCGCGGCTGTCGCGACCGCCTCGACCGCAGCGCGGTTGGCTTCGTCATGGCCGGTGGCGAAGAGTTCGCGGGTGTAGAGCGAGGGGCGCAAGCCCGCTTCGCCGGCTCGGCGCAACACGCGGGAAAGGTCGGTGGAGGCCGCAGCGAAGACCAGCACCGGCTGACGGATCAGCGGCCCATAGACCTTGCCCGAGCCGTCGCGGTAAGCTTCGCCGCCAAGTTCGGGCGTGGCGGCGACGAGCCCACCTGAGAGGAAGCAGGCGACGTTGAGCTTCTGCCAGCTGGCGAGCTCCTCGTGGACGATGACGGCAATCTTGGTGTCGAAGCGCATGACGGGCACGATAGGGAACGGGCGGACGGCCGGTCTTGAACGTTCGTGCGTTCGGGGCGACTGGATCCGCACGGCGCCGGACGAGGCCGGTCCCGAGCGGATCGAGGCCTTCTTTGGCGGCCATGCCTATGATCCGCATCGGCACGACACCTATGCGATCGGCTACACGCTGAGCGGCGTCCAGAGCTTCGATTATCGCGGCGCCAAGCGGAATTCGACGCCGGGCGACCTCATCGTCCTGCATCCGGACGAGGTGCATGACGGGCGAGCCGGCATGGCCGGCGGGTTTCGCTACCGCATGGCCTATGTCGAGCCGGGGCTGATCATGCAGGCGCTCGCCGGCCGGGCCAGCGCCGCGCCCTTTGCCGGCGATGCGGTCTGCCGCGATGGCCGGCTGCTGCGGGCGCTGATCGGTTTGCTCGGCGATCTCGATCATGCGCTGGAGCCGCTGGAGCGCGACCAGGCGGTGGGGGAGCTGGGCGAGGCGCTTCTGGCGCTGGATTCGTCCTGCGTGCGGCGCCGTTCGGAAACACTGGCCGAGCGGGCCTGCGTTCTGGCGCGCGATTTCCTGGCGGACAGCCTCGACGAGGCCGTCGACTCGCAAAGGCTGGAGGCGGTGACCGGGCTCGACCGCTATGCGCTCGCCCGGCATTTCCGTCGCCGCTATGGCACCAGCCCGCATCACTATCTGGTGATGCGCAGGCTGGAGCGGGCGAGGGGGCTGATCCGGCGGGGCGAAGGCCTCGCCGATGCCGCCGCGGCGAGCGGCTTTGCCGACCAAGCCCATATGACGCGGCGTTTTCGGCAAGCCTACGGACTTTCCCCGGGCCGCTGGCGGGCGATGCAGGCCGGCTGACGACAGCAGGAACCGGTCCCCGATCCGGGGTGGGCACGCGAAAGGCACTGCCTCTGTGCCGGGGCAGAGGCCGCGGCGCCTCGCTACGTGATCCGAGGGGCGAGCCTGACTTAACCGCTCCTTAACTGTCTCGGCGTCCCCTTATGACGTCCATCGGGGTCTTTGGGGGGCTCGAAAGGACCGCGACCATGCGCAATCCCGCTTCCGGGTTGGCCGTCGTCGAGCATCTCGTCGGCCTGCCTGTCGCTGACGTCGAACGAAACCTGATCCTGGCGACCCTGCGCGATATCGGCGGAGACCGAACCGCTGCCGCGAGGATGACGGGCATCGCCATAAGAACGCTGCCGAACAACATGCGCGCCTATGCGGCGCAGGGCTGCGAGATGCCGGATGCCGGGCAGGCCGCACACTGAACGAGGTCGCGTGATGAACCAGAACGAGGCCGTCGCCGCGAGCAATCTGGTATCATCGGCCACGCTGGCGGCGTTGCTGCGATGCCTGCTGCTGAAAGGCACCCTCGAGGCCAGGGATGTTCGCGAGGTCTACGAGTCGGCCCTGCTGCTGCTCGAACAGCAACAGGGCATCAGCCCGAAAGGGCAGGAGGCCTTCATCGCTGCAAGGGCGGCCATCGAGCAGTCGCTCCAGGCCTCGCCTTCCGGCGCAGCGCCATAGCAACGGCGACAGGAAGCGCCGGGGCAGGACGCCGGATTTGGCCGTCGGCCGGCTGTCCGAAGGTGAAGGCGAGCGTCAGTTCAGGACGCAGAAGCCGCCGACCACCACCTGTGAGCGGCACCAGACCCGCGGCTCCTCGGCTGCAGTCAGCCGCAACGGCAGCGGCTCGGCGGCCCGGTTCGGACTGGCGGCGCGCGGCGACTGGGCAGCCGCCGGCTGGCTGGTCTGCCGGCTGCGAAGGCCGGGTGTGACGATGAGCGAGCCGTCGCGGTTCGATGAACTTGTCTGGCTGTCGCTGGAACGGCTGCCGCCGAACCTGAACTTGGCCGCTTCGGCGCTGGCCGGAACGAGCATGATGGCGAGCGTGGCGACTGCAAGGGCGCGGATCATCGAAGGCTCCATCGACTGGCGGCGAGGGTGCCGGAGTTCGACGGGCTTGCCCAGCAAAGCCTCAATTCAATCTGATCAAGGCGTTAAACGCATCGGCCGAACCGTGAGAGTTCAGCTCTTAACCTGCGTCAGGCCTTCCCAGGCCGCCATCGCCGCCTGCGCGATCGCTTCCAGCTCCGGCAGCGTCGCGCCGTCGCGCGCCCGGATCGACATGCCCTGCTGCACGGTGACGTAGAACGAGGCGATGCCCGCCGGATCGCATGTCGCCGGCAGCTCCCCTGTCTCGACCGCCCGGCGCAGCCGCGCTTCGATGATCGTCTGGGCCTCCGCTCTCGCATTGTGCAGCGCCGCGCAGGTCTGCGGGCTCGTGCCGGCGCCGTGGATCACCGACAGCACGACCATGCAGCCGGCCGGCTTGCCGGAGCGCGTGAAGAGTGCAGCGGAGCGCATCAGATAGGCTTCGATCGCGGCCCTGGCGCTCGGGGCTTCGGCTATCTGGCGGCCGAGTTCGACCCCATCGCCCTCTTCATACAAGGCCATCGCCTCGCGATAGAGCGCGTCCTTGCTGCCGAAGGCGGCGTAGAGGCTCGGCGCGTTGATGCCCATGGCGGCGGTGAGCTCGCTCATCGAGGTCGCCTGGAAACCCTTCTCCCAGAACAGCATCATCGCCCGATGCAGGGCTTCGTCCCGGTCGAAGCTGCGTGGCCGGCCGCGTTCAGCCAAATCAAATTCCTTTCTGTATCGATCGATAAATAATCTTCTTGACGGAAGACCGCAAGCGCGCCACCTATTGTGTATCATTTGGTACAAAATAGGTGACGCGATGACGAGGATGGCTGGAAAGAAGGCGCTGGTGACTGGCGGCAGCCGCGGCATAGGGGCGGCTACGGCGCTGCGGCTGGCGCAGGAGGGTGCGGATGTCGCGATCACCTATGAGCGAGCCCGCGACAAGGCGGAAGCCGTCGTCGAGCAGATCCGCGCGCTTGGCCGCAAGGCGATCGCGCTGCAGGCCGACAGTGCCGATGCGGCGGCGCTCACGGTGGCGGTTGACCGCTCTGCAAAGGAGCTCGGTGGGCTCGACATTCTCGTCAACAATGCCGGCATCTGGCATTATGGCGAGGTCGGCGCCTGGAGCCTGCAGGAGATCGACGCGATCCTCGCGGTCAATGTCCGGGCCGTGATCGTCGCCTCGCAGGCGGCAACCGCGCATTTGCGCCAGGGCGGGCGCATCATCACCACCGGCTCCTGCCTCGCCGAGCGCGTGACCGACCCCGGCATTGCGCTCTATGCGATGAGCAAGGCGGCGCTGATCGGCTTCACCAAAGGACTGGCGCGTGATCTCGGGCCGCGCGGCATTACCGTCAACGTCGTCCATCCCGGCGCGACCGACACCGACATGAACCCGGCCGTCGGCGAGCATGCCGATGCCCAGCTTGCCCGCATGGCGATCCCGCATTTCGGCAAGCCGGAGGATATCGCCGGCCTCATTGCCTATCTGGCGAGCGAGGAGGGGCGGTTCATCACCGGGGCGGGGCTGACCATCGATGGCGGGGTGAACAGCTAGGTCGCCACGAGCGATCGGGGACGGGCTGTGCCGATATGGCTCGGCCCTTTCCCGATCACTTCGTTGACGATCCGTTTCCGGATCACCCCTGGTTTCGGCGATCGACCTAACCCGGCGCTAAAGCCGGCATGGCAGAATGGCGAGGTTGAGCGGAGCCTTGCCTGAAATGTCGGACTTCACCGAAGCGGCGCCGAAACGCGTCGCTTCTCGCCTGGACTGGGTCGATACCGCCAAGGGTTTCTGCATCATCCTCGTGGTGCTAATGCATGTCGTCGTTGGCTTCGAGGTCGCGCAGGAGCGCGAGAGCTGGATCGATCCGTTCATCGAGTGGGCCAAGCAGTTCCGGATGCCGGGCTTCTTCCTGCTCTCGGGACTGTTCGCGCCGCGGCTGATCGGGAAGAGCTGGCCGGAATTCCTCGACCGGAAGATCGTGCCGCTCGTCTATTTCTACCTGCTCTGGCTGGCGATCCACTGCCTGCTCAAATTCACGAGCTGGGGCGATGGCGATATCGCGACTCTGTTCAGCGCCTATGCGCTGGGGCTCGTTCAGCCTTTCGGCCTGCTTTGGTTCATCTATCTGCTGGCGGTGTTCTTCGTGATGACGAAGGCGGTGCGGGCCTATCCGGTCACGTCCTGGCTGGTGGCGGCGGCGATCGCGACCGTTCCGGTGACGACCGGCTGGCTGCTCGTCGACCAGTTCGCCGCATTCTTCGTCTTCTTCCTGAGTGGAGCGCTGTTCGCGCCGGCACTCTTGCGCTTCGCCGACTGGGCTCGCGAGCATCGCGCTGCCGCATTGAAGCTCTGGCTTGGCTGGGCAGCGGTGAGCGCCCTGTTGGCCGGCTCCTTCGGCTATCAGGCGCTGCACGAGACCTTTGCGGCCGATCTGGTGCTCGGCCATGCCGGCGCGCTTGGCGTCATCGCGTTTTCGGTCCTGTTCGCCGAGCGTCTTGGCTGGATCGCCTATTGCGGCCGCAATTCCCTGCCGATCTATCTCGCCTTCTTCGTCCCGATGGCGGCGACACGGATCCTGCTGATCAAGACGGAGGCGGAATTCGACGTCGGGCTTGCCTCGCTGCTGATCGCGGGGCTTTGCGTTGCGCTGCCGCTGGCGCTGCATCGGCTCACCCGGGGAACGATGCTCGGCTTCCTGTTCGAGCGCCCGCGCTGGCTCAGGGCGATCTCGGCGAACAAGCGCAGCGCCGAACCCGCGATGCGCGGACCGGCGCCCGAAACGCAGGACCGTGCCACACCGGAGTTCAATAGCCCGGCAGGACGATGATCGTCGGCTTTGCCGGTAGAGAAGCCTTCGACAGCACGATCTGCGACTGTTCGCGGCGCTCGACCGGCCAGAGATCCTGCGAGCGGGACAGGAAGCGGTTGAGCGTGCCGCCGCCGAAGAAGTGCATCGGGATCATCACGCGCGCCTGCAGCGATTTCAGCACTTCGAGCATGCCTTCCTGGTCGAGCGTGTAGCTGCCGTCGACCGGAAAGAGCACGATGTCGACGCGGCCGAGCGCGCGTAAGTGACCGGGCTCCAGCGGATGATGCAGATGGCCGAGATGGGCGATACAGAGGTCGCCGATCTCGAAGACGAACATCGAATTGCCGTCGAAATCGGTGCCGCCGGAATAGGTGCGGATATTGGTCGGGACGTTGCGCACGCGCAGGTCGCCGAAGGTGATGTCATGTTTTGCCGCGCCGGCGCCGCTCTGGTCCCATCCGGGCAGGACGCGCTTGATCGCCGGGTCGGGCGCCCGCGAATAATGCGTCGAATGCGCCTTGTTCATCGTGGCGATGTCAGGCGTCCCCGGCGGGCGGACATAGTCGTTGTAGTCGGTCGCTGCCTTCACCCCGCCCGGCGTCTCGATCAGGAAGGTGGCGTGGCCGATGAAGGTCAGTCGCACCTCGTCCTTGCCGAGATTGGCGAGGCTGATCGGCAGGCGGCTTCTCGCCATTTCCGGGCGGCAACCCGGCTCGCCGGTCTCGGAACGGGCAGGTGAGACGAGGAGGAATGCTGTCGCCAGCATGGCGAGGCCATGTCGCAAGAGAGTGTCCGACAAGCCCATCGCAAGCGCTCCGTCTCTGCCCAGCGGGCAAAGTTTCAGGCAAAAGCCGGGCCGTGGAAAGTCCGGGTGCGCGCTCTGGCGGTTTCGTGACCTGTCGGTCTCAGCTGGTTCTGACCGTGACGGAGGCGTCAGCGAGGCGGCGAAACAGGGTCTTGCGCCGCAGCAGCGGCACCCAGTCGTAGAGGAACATCTCGGCAGGCCGCCAGATCACCACCCAGCCGACGATGACGAGGCTCTCCTGGACGACCCGCATGAACGGCCCCTCATAGGCCTTGGTCAGCAGCCAGATCAGCCCCATGCAGAGGGCAAGCCCGGCGAGGCCGATCATGAAGGCGAGGCGGCCGTCATGGAAAAGCTGGCGGATGGCGCGGGCCTCTTCGCGCTCCCTGACACGGAACCAGCCGGTGATCGCATCGGGGATGGAAGCGGCAGGGTCCGGAGCCGAACCGGCCGATTGCAGATGCACCACGATCTCGATCGGCTGCTTCTTAGGCAGTTCCTCGGCCCATTCGACGATGTACTGCTCGGCCTCGGACGAGAGATCGCGCTCGCGGAAGGGGAAGGGGTCGAGATTGTTGAAGAGCTGGGCGCCGTCCGTCAGCCGTAGCTCGATGGCACCCTTCCTGCCTGGTTGCGCCAAGATCCGTTCCCTCGCTTTGCCAGCGTTCATAGGCCCGGGAACCATCCGGTGGAAGCGGGAGCGAGGCTCGCGGAAGGAGGCGTAGCGCCGCGCCCTGTTGCGGCCCGCTGCCCCTGTCGCTACATACGCGGCAGATTTCCCGAAAGCCTCAGGCCATCACGTCCGGAGCGGAGTTCGCACGCTTATGTCCCGTCAGTTCATCTACCATATGCGCGGCCTGTCGAAGACCTATCCGGGCGGCAAGCAGGTCCTGAACAACATCCATCTTTCCTTCTACCCCGACGCCAAGATCGGCGTGCTCGGCGTCAACGGCGCCGGCAAGTCGACCCTGCTGAAGATCATGGCCGGCTACGACAAGGAATGGACCGGCGAGGCCTGGGTCGCGGATGGCGCCCGCGTCGGCTACCTGCCGCAGGAGCCGAAGCTCGACGAGAGCCTTAACGTCCGCGACAACGTCATGCTCGGCGTCGCGCCCCAGAAGGCGATCCTCGACCGCTACAACGAGCTCGCCATGAACTATTCGGACGAGACCGCTGACGAGATGACCAACCTCCAGGACGAGATCGAGGCCAAGGGCCTGTGGGATCTCGATTCCAAGGTCGACCAGGCGATGGACGCGCTGCGCTGCCCGCCTGACGACTGGGCGGTCGACAAGCTCTCGGGCGGCGAGCGTCGCCGCGTCGCGCTCTGCAAGCTCCTGCTGGAGCAGCCCGAGCTCCTGCTGCTCGACGAGCCGACCAACCATCTCGACGCCGAGACCACCGCCTGGCTCGAAGGCCATCTGCGGACCTATCCGGGCGCGATCCTGATCGTCACCCACGATCGCTACTTCCTCGACAACGTCACCAGCTGGATCCTCGAGCTCGATCGCGGCCAGGGCATCCCCTATGAGGGCAACTACTCGGCCTGGTCGGTGCAGAAGCAGAAGCGCCTCGAGCAGGAAGGCCGCGAGGACGTCGCCCGGCAGAAGACGCTGGCGCGCGAGCAGGAATGGGTCTCGGCCTCGCCGAAGGCCCGCCAGGCCAAGAGCAAGGCCCGTATCCAGCGGTACGACGAGCTGGTCCAGAAGGCCTCGCAGAAGGGGCCGGACACCGCCCAGATCATCATCCCGATCGCCGAGCGGCTCGGCAACAACGTCGTCGATTTCGAGGATCTGTCGAAGGGCTTCCAGGACAAGCTGCTGATCGACGGGCTGACCTTCAAGCTGCCGCCGGGCGGCATCGTCGGCGTGATCGGCCCCAACGGCGCCGGCAAGACCACGCTGTTCAAGATGATCACCGGCGCGGAGAAGCCCGATGCCGGCACGATCAAGATCGGCGAGAGCGTCCAGCTCGGCTATGTCGACCAGAGCCGCGATTCGCTCGACGACAAGAAGAACGTCTGGGAGGAGATCTCGGGCGGCAACGACATCATCTATCTCGGCAAGCGCGAGATCAATTCGCGCGCCTATTGCTCGGCCTTCAACTTCAAGGGCGGCGACCAGCAGAAGAAGGTCGGCTCGCTCTCGGGCGGTGAGCGCAACCGCGTCCACCTCGCCAAGATGCTGAAGTCCGGCGCCAACGTCCTGCTGCTCGACGAGCCGACCAACGACCTCGACGTCGACACGCTGCGCGCGCTCGAAGAGGCGCTGGAGGATTACGCCGGCTGCGCCGTGATCATCAGCCACGATCGCTGGTTCCTCAACCGCATCGCGACCCACATCCTCGCCTTCGAGGGCGACAGCCATGTCGAATGGTTCGAGGGCAACTTCCAGGACTACGAGGAAGACAAGAAGCGCCGCCTCGGCATCGATTCCACGATCCCGAAGCGCATCCAGTACAAGAAGTTCACGCGCTGAGGCGCTGCTTCAGGGGGTAACTGGCCCGCGCTCCGGAAACGGGGCGCGGGCTTTTCTATTGGGCGATGGGCGCTAAGCCGCCTGATGTCGCGGTTGTCTCGGTTGGGGCGAGAGCGGAAGCTGAGAGCTCGTGCTAAGTCGTCATCCCAGGCGGGCGCGCGGCATGACCGAGCGAGCAGCTAAGAACGACCATCGGAGTAGGAAGGCGGCCGACGTTCAACTCTTCACGAAGAGCGTTGGACGCAAGAAGCGCGGCGGTAGCCTTGATCCGAATGACCGCAAGATTGATCAGCGGGTTGCCAAAGCGGTTGAACGAATGCGGCCGGAAGAGTTCGATGCGATGCTTCGTGACGGCGAAGATCAATGATCGCATCGGGTCGTTTGCAGATATTCTGTCGTCGCCATCGCGCAACAGCTCTGCGCGTCAAGGCCTCGGCGCATCACGCGATCAGGACTGGGTTTCCCCATCAGGCGGCTTCGTGGCCTCTAGCTCATCGTCGTTCGCCTCGATCCAACCTTCAAGCTTCGACATCAGATCACCCCAGATGTCGTTATATTCTTCCTCGAACGACACCATACACAGCTCGACCATCCCCAGATGATTATCGCCGTACAGCTCCATCCATCTGTTGGAGAAGTTCGTATCGTAAAGGTCGTGATCGATCTTCGAATATCCAACGCATAGCCCCTCATAGCTGGGGTGCGCGCTTTCCGACAGATTGGCGTAGATTTTCTCAATCCCTGGATAGCGATTTTCGCATTTCCCCAAAATCGTAATGATGTTGATGGATTCTGTTTTGGTCGATTTATTTTTCGATCCGACCGTTAAGCGTAGCGTCTTTTCGTCGAATTCATGAAATCCCAGGGTTCCGTCTAGGACCTGCTTCATCAATTGATTTAAATAGATCAGCGTCGCGAGCGTTTCGAAGCCGCTCCGCAAGAGAATTCGCGCACCCAGGCCGTGCCCTTGCTTATGAAGCGCGACCGATTGCGTCAGCAGATCATGCAGCCGCCACAGCACTGACTCGTGCAGCATCCAACAGCGGAACGGTGCTTTCCATTTGTAGGCGGTCGCGCTGCGGGAAAACAGGCCGCCGAGCGGAATGCTGGCCATAAGCGCCGTCTTCCAGTTGGCGAGATTGATCTCCGCGTCATGCATAAAGCAGAGCTAACAGGGATCATCGGGCCGGTCATCATCCCCGAAGCCTGCGCGGCGCCGCACTACACCCCGCTGGCGCCCCTCGCTGAGCCGGCCGAGGGATTGCACCCGTGGGGGCCCGTCCGCAACGGGTCGAAAGTAGCCGCTCCTGTAATCCCTAGCCCGCCCTTTCATCATAAATGCGGACGAAGTCGCTAAACTCTGTATCCGCCAGGTCTTCTTCGATCACGCGCTTTGCAAGGTCGAAATCGACAACGAAGTTGCAGACCTCCATCGACCCGCTGCCGATGCTGCCGCCATCGCAGGTCCCTAGGCCGGTCCGGCCCAGGGTTTCATTCATCCGCTGTTCCAGCCGGTGGCGCTTGTCCAGATCGGCCGACGTTCCGAACCCCGCCACGGCATATTCGATCATGAGGATGGCATGGTCTTCGCCCGGAATCGGCTGATATCCTTGCCGGAGGCGCTCCTCGATTTCCTTTTGAACGATGTGTTGCGCCTTGCGGAGAAATGTCGATTTGACAGTCTTCGACATTCCACGCGTTCCTAGTTCTCCCCAATGCACAATGTGGCGCCTGTCGTCTTGCGCCCAGGTTTCCCAGTAGTGGATTGTTGGTCCGGAGGAGCGATAAAGCTTGATCATGTCAGATCGGATATCTCCCCAAGGGTCGAGATCAGAACATCAGGCAGCAACCGACTGATCGTGCGGGCGGCTGCATGAAATAAAGCGCAGACGTATGCGAGGCCCCGGAGCCGGCAGTTTCGCGATAGTGAGCAGGCTCCGCAAGAGGTCGTGAGCTGACGGTCCCGCCAGGTTTCCGGCTTCTCAAAGCGCGCGCCCGACCCGCTCGATCGTGGCCAGAAACCAGGCCAGCGCCGGGTCGCTCGCAGCGCGGCGGCTGTGCAGCAGGTCGATGGCGAAGGACGGCGCGTCATAGGGCAGGGGCATGAGCGCGACGCCCGCGATCTCGGCGAAGCGGCCGGCGATCCGCCGCGCCATGGTCGCGACGAGGTCGGTGCCGGCGACGGCGAAGGGCACGGCGACGACATGGGCGAGGGTGACGGCCACCCGGCGCTTGCGGCCTTCCATGGCGAGGATGGCATCGACCACGCCCGGCGAGCCGTCGCCGCCGGCGGCGGAGAACAGCGCATGCGGCAGCCGGAGATATTCATCGGCGCTGAGCAGCGGAGTTGCCGTGACGCGCGCCTTGTCGCGAATGCAGACGAAATCCTCGTCGAACAATCTCTGGCGCATGGTGCGGCCTGAGCCCGGCAGATGGCCGCCGATCAGCGCATCGACGTCGCCGCGTTCGAGGGCGGAGAGGCTCGATGCGGGGTCGGCGATCGGCCGAACCACCAGATCGATGCCCGGCGCCTCCTGCCGCAGCAGAGTGACGAGCGCGGGTACGACCACGAGGTCGCCATAGTCGGTGACGGCGATGGTCATGCGGCGGCGCGCGGTTGCGGGCTCGAAGCCAGCATCCGGCGCGAGCGTCGTCCTGATCTGAGCGAGCGCCTCGCCGATCGGCCGGGCCAGCGCCAGCGCTCTCGCGGTCGGCTGCATGCCCGCGGCCGTGCGGATGAATAGCTCATCGCCGAAGAGTGCACGCAGGCGCGTCAGCGCGCTGCTCATCGAGGGCTGCGCCAGGCCGATGCGCTGGCCGGCGCGTGTGACGTTGCGCTCCTCCATCAGCGCTTCGAAGGCGACGAGGAGGTTGAGGTCGATGGCAGCCAAATTCATCTGAACGATAATACAGATAGTAAAAATCGATTTCCACAATGTCATGCGGGCTGCTGAAAGGAGGGGAGTCGAACCCGCCGGAAGAGGCGCATGCGAATAACCCTGTTGCGCCTCGTGCCACGCGGACCGACGATCCTGGTGCTCGGCGTCCTTGTCGGCCTGGCCTTTCCGGCGCTGGCGGAGCTGGCCCGGCCGTCGATGCCCGTGCTGATCTTCATCATCGTGCTCGGCACGCTGCTGCGGACCGATGGGAAGGCGATCGTCGCCGTGCTCGGCCGGCCCGCGCTTTCGGTGCTGCTCCCCGTCACCGTGATGGTCGCCTGCCCGGTGCTGACCGGCCTGATCGCCCATCGTTTCGGCCTCGGCACCGAACTTGGGCTCGCCCTCGTGCTGGCGACCGCCGCGCCGCCGTCGAGCGGCACGGCGGCGGTGGCGCGGATGCTCGGGCTCGACGGCACCGTGCCGCTGGCCGTGACGCTGCTGTGCATGGCGCTCGCCCCGCTCACCGTGCCGCTTCTCGCCGGCTGGTTCGGCGGGATCGGAATCGGCGCTTTCGATCTCGCCCTGCGCCTCGCGCTGCTGGTCGGTGGCGCCGAGGGCGTCGCCCTGCTGCTGCGGCGCCTTGCGGGCGCGCAATTGCACAGCCATGGCGAAGCGGTCGACAGGATCGTGGTTGCGGCGCTGCTCGTCTTTGTGGTCGCGACCATGGCCGGGGTGCGCGCGCAGATCGCGGCGGACTGGCATGGCGCGCTGCTCTGTCTTGCGCTCGCCTTCGCCTGCAATCTTGGTCTGCAGGGAGCGGGGGCCGCCCTGCTGCCGGGCGCGCTCGTCGAGCGATTGACCGTCGGGCTCATCCTCGGCAACCGCAATGTCGGGCTGGTCTGGTCGGCGCTCGGCGCCGCCGCCTCGCCGCGCATGGCGCTGTTCTTTGCGGCGACGCAGTTGCCGATCTATCTCACCCCGCGTCTGATCGACCTGATCATCAGCTACGCCAGAGCAAGGAAGCCATCGTGACCGCAGCCCGTCTGACCGAGGACCTCGCGCTCCGTTTCGCCCGCATCGCGCTCGGGCATGTCCGGCGCGAATACCCGAACAAGCCCGACCATACGCTGGCCGGGCCGCAGGATGCGCAGACCCCGCGCGAGCTGCATCCGATCTTCTATGGCAGCTATGACTGGCATTCCTGCGTGCACAGCTACTGGATGCTGGCGCGCCTGCTGCGGCGCTATCCCGGCTTCGTGGCCGCCGCCGATATCCGCGCTCTGTTCGATGAGCAGCTCACGCCGGACAAGGTCGCGGTCGAATGCGCCTATCTCGCGGCTCCAACGGCGCGCGGCTTCAAGCGCCCCTATGGCTGGGGCTGGCTTTTGAAGCTGGCGGCGGAACTCAGCCTGCTCGACGACAAGCGATGGTCGGAGATTATCGCGCCGCTGGCCGAGGCCTTCGCGCAGCGTTTCCGCGATTTCCTGCCGCTCGCGACCTATCCGGTCCGGGTCGGGACGCATTTCAACACCGCTTTTGGCCTGCGCATGGCGGCGGACTATGCGACCGTGACGGCGGATAGCGAGTTCGCGACCCTGCTGCGGGAAACCGCCTTGCGCTGGTATGGCGAGGATACGGACTGCCCGGCCTGGGGCGAGCCGAGCGGCGACGATTTCCAGTCCTCGGCCCTCATCGAGGCCGAGTGCATGCGCCGCCTGCTCGAGCCGGATCAGTTTCTGACCTGGTTCGATAAGTTCCTGCCGCGCCTAGCGCGCCAGGAACCGGCGACGCTGTTTCGGCCGGCCACCGTCACGGATCGCAGCGATGGCAAGATCGCCCATCTCGACGGGCTGAACCTCAGCCGCGCCTGGTGCTGGCGGGCGCTGGCCGGCGCGCTGCCGGAGGGGGATGCCCGCCGGGTGATCGCCGGAGCGACTGCGGCAGAGCATCTCGCAGCGGGAATTCCCCATATCGCCGGCGACTATATGGGCGAGCACTGGCTCGCCAGCTTCGCCGTCCTCGCTCTGGAAGAGGAGCCCTGAGCGCCGAGGCGCTCAGGCCTTGCCCTTCACCAGGATGCGGCCGTCGACGTCCTGGATGTCGCGGAGACCGCAGAGGGCCATGGTGATGTCGAGTTCCTTGCGGATGATGTCGAGGCAGCGGGTCACGCCTTCCTCGCCCATCGCGCCGAGGCCGTAGAGGAAGGCGCGGCCGATCAGCACGCCGCGGGCGCCCAGCGCCACGGCCTTGATCACGTCCTGGCCGGAGCGGATGCCGCCATCCATCCAGACTTCCATGCGGCCGCCGACCTGCTCGACGATGCCGGGCAGAGCGGCGATCGAGGAGGCCGCGCCGTCGAGCTGGCGTCCGCCATGGTTGGAGACGATCAGCGCATCGGCGCCGCTCTGGGCCGCGAGTTCGGCATCCTCGGCGTCGAGGATGCCCTTGAGGATCAGCTTGCCGCCCCAGCGATCCTTGATCCACTTGACGTCGTCCCAGCTCAGCGCCGGGTCGAACTGCTCGGCGGTCCAGGACGAGAGCGAGGAGAGGTCGCCGACACCCTTGGCATGGCCGACGATGTTGCCGAAGGTCCGGCGCTTGGTGCCGAGCATGCCCATGCACCAGCGCGGCTTCATCGCGAGGTTGATCATGTTGGCGAGCGTCGGCTTCGGCGGGGCGGAGAGGCCGTTGCGGATGTCCTTGTGGCGCTGGCCGAGGATCTGGAGGTCGAGCGTCAGCATCAGGGCCGAGCAGCCGGCCGCCTTGGCGCGGTCGATAAGCCGGCCGATGAAGTCGCGGTCCTTCATCACATAGAGCTGGAACCAGAAGGGAGCCGGGCTGTTCTCGGCGACGTCCTCGATCGAGCAGATGCTCATGGTCGAGAGCGTGAAG
Organism: Allobosea rubneri; assembly: GCF_032464875.1. Classification (NCBI taxonomy): domain Bacteria; kingdom Pseudomonadati; phylum Pseudomonadota; class Alphaproteobacteria; order Hyphomicrobiales; family Alloboseaceae; genus Allobosea; species Allobosea rubneri. Next base: position 19,863 of record NZ_JAWDID010000009.1, on the reverse strand, counting down.
GGCACGCCGGCCTTGGCGGCTGCGCGGGCGGCGAGGATTTCGCCATCGGCATGCTGCATGCCGGTGAGGCCGGTCGGCGCGAGCGCGACCGGCATCGAGACGTTCTGGCCGACCATGGTCGAGGCGAGCGTGCGGTTGGTCATGTCGACCGCGACGCGCTGGCGCAGCTTGATCGGGGCGAAATCGGTCTCGTTGGCGCGATAGGTGCCTTCGGTCCAGGCGCCTGAATCGGCATAGTCGTAGAACATGCGCGGCACGCGGCGCTTCGCCTGGATGCGCAGATCCTCGATGGTCAAGAGCTGGGCCATGGTCGCCTCGTCCCGCATTGTCGTCGCTGCGCTCGGTCGCATGGAATGTCGCGGGAGGCAACGCCTGCGTCATGTCACGCCGAGATAGCGGCCCGGCTTGTGGTTGATCGCGAGGTTGAGATTGAGCGCGACGGCGCCGACCAGCGACAGCGCCACCTTGTCGAATGGCAGCACGAAGGCGGCGGCGGCGAGGATCGCGGCATCGATGCCGAGCTGGACCCAGCCGGCACGCAGGCCGTGCCGCTCCTGCAGATAGGCGGCGAGCACATTGACGCCGCCGAGCCCGGTGCGGTGCCGGAACAGCACGAGCATGCCGATGCCCATCAGCGAGCCGCCGGCGATCGCGGCATAGAACGGATCTATCTGCTCGATCCGGATCAGCTGCGGCGTCGCCCAGCTCAGTCCCGACACCAGTGCGACGGCGAGGAAGGTGCGCAGCGTGTAGCCGCGGCCGAGGCGCTGCAGGGCAAGCCAGTAGAAGGGCAGGTTCAGGAGGAAAAAGCCGGCGGAGAAGGAGGGGCCACCGGCCGCTTCGACCAGGAGCGCGAGGCCGGCGAGACCGCCGGTCACCAGCGTCGCCTTGGCGTAGAGCACGACGCCGAGGCTGACCAGCATCGCGCCGAGCAGCATCGCCAGCGCGTCTTCATAGAGGCGGTGCCGGTTGGTCGCGCCCGTGCCGATCGTCATCTGTGTCATCCGTCGACGCGCCGCGCTTCAGCTTCCATTCATGGCCGGGCGGCGAAGCAATGGTTGAGCCATCCGCGCCGATCCTGTACCGGGCGCCCGACCTTCCGAGCAAGCACAAGGCTTCGACATGATTCTGCGGCTCTTCGCTGCACTCCTGACCTGCGGCTTCGCCACCATCGCTTTCGCCCAGCAGGGGGTCGGCTGGAAAACCGGCCCCGAGGCCGCCGCGATCGAGCGCAAGGTCGATGCGCTGATCGGCAGGATGACGCTGGAGGAGAAGGTCGGACAGCTCCATCTCTCCGGCCGCGGCGAGGGCTTCGACATCAGCCAGGTCAAGGCCGGCCGGATGGGCGCGGTGATGAACTTCGTCGTCCCGCAGGAGGTCCGGCAGGTCCAGGAGGCAGTGCGCCAGTCGCGGCTGAAGATCCCGCTGATCATCGGGCTCGACGCCGTCCACGGCTTCTCGACCTACTTTCCGCTGCCGCTCGGCCAGGCGGCAAGCTGGAACCCGCAACTGATCGAGCAGGCGGCCTATTGGACCGGGCGCGAGGCGAGCGCCGCCGGCATCAACTGGACCTTCGCGCCGATGGTCGACATGTCGCGCGATCCGCGCTGGGGCCGCGTACTGGAAGGCGCGGGCGAGGATGTTCATCTCGCGAGCGTCGTCGCGGCAGCGCGGACCCGCGGTTATCAGCGTGGCGGCGTCGCGGCGAGCGTCAAGCATTTCGTCGGTTATGGCGCCGGCGAGGCCGGGCGCGACTATAACTCGACCTGGATCCCGCTGAGCCAGCTCCACGACCTGCATCTGCCGCCCTTCAAGGCCGCCTTCGAGGCCGGTGCGATGACCGCGATGGCGGCCTTCAACGCGCTGAATGGCATGCCGGCGACGGCCCATCGCGGCATGCTGACCGATCTCCTGCGCGGCAAATGGGGCTTTCGCGGCTTCGTCACCTCGGATTTCGGCTCGATCACCGAACTGCGCCTGCACGGCATCGCCAAGGACGACGCCGAGGCGGCGCGCAAGGCGCTGCTCGCCGGCATCGACATGGACATGATGGGCGACGTCTTCCACAAGCACCTCGCCAATGAGGTGAAGGCTGGTCGCGTGCCGGTGAAGGCCCTCGACGAAGCGGTGCGGCGCGTGCTGCGGGTCAAGTATCATCTCGGCCTGTTCGAGCGTCCCGACGTCGACGTCGCCGCCGCGCCTTCCCTCATGCAGACGGAAGAAGCCCGCAAGGTTGCCCGCCAGGCGGCGCGCGAGGGCGTCATCCTGCTCAGGAACGACAAGGCGACGTTGCCGATCGCGCCTTCGGTGAAGTCGGTCGCGGTGATCGGCGCCATGGCGGTGCCGGAGGATGAGCGGGTCTGGACCGATCCGGCCGGTCTCGGCCGCCGCCTCGTGCAACCGCTGCCGGACGCGCTGCGCGAGCAGCTGCCTTCGGATGTCGCCGTCACCTACGAGCCGGCCTTCACCAAGAACTGCGGCACCGAATTCAAGGACAAGGACGCGGCCGTGAAGGCCGCCGCCGCCGCCGACCTCGTCGTCGCCATGCTCGGCGAGGATTGCGAGTTCATGGGCGAGGGCGCCTCGCGCACCGATCTCGGCCTGCCGGGCGTGCAGCAGGAGCTGCTTGAGGCGCTGGTCGAGACGGGCAAGCCGGTGGTGCTGGTGCTGGCGACGGGGCGGCCGCTGGTCCTCACCTGGGCCGACAAGCACGTCGCGGCGATCGTCCAGACCTTTCATGGCGGCACCGACGGGCGCGCCGCCATCGCCGAGGTCCTGGCCGGCAAGGCCAATCCGGCAGGGCGGGTGCCGATGAGCTTCCCGCGCTCGGTCGGGCAGATCCCGGTCTATTACGACCAGTTGCCGACCGGCCGGCCGCAGAAGATCCGCCAGCGCTATGAATCGATCTTCATGGACGAGGCCAATGAGGCCCTCTACCCGTTCGGCTTCGGCCTCTCCTATAGCCGCTTCGCCTATGCCAACCCGCGCGTCTCGCGCGAGAAGGTGGCGATGAATGGCGCCGCCGAGATCAGCATCGACGTGACCAACCAAAGCGAGCGCGACGGCCAGGAGGTCGTTCAGCTCTATGTCCGCCAGCCGGTTGCCGAGCGGTCACGGCCGCTGCGCCAACTCAAGGGTTTCGACAAAGTCTTCGTGAAGGCCGGCGAGACGAAGACTGTGCGTTTCAAGCTGGAGGCGCGAGCGCTGGGCGCCCATGACGATGCCGGCCGCTACCAGCTCGATCCCGGCATGGTCGAGGTCTATCTCGGCGGGTCGTCGCTGGCGCAGGCGAAGACGCAATTCGAGATCACGAAACCCTGAAGAGGTCCGCTTTAATTGCCAATGCTTTGATCTCGACAAGATTTCGTTTTCGGTCAATCCTCGACTGGCGCGGCTCCTGGAGAACTAGTCTCCAAGGCGCGTCGCGAGACCATGAATGCTCCAAAGGATGCGGCGATGGCGACCGGAACCGTGAAGTGGTTCAATACCGAGAAAGGCTTTGGCTTCATTCAGCCCGCTGATGGCGGCAAGGACGTCTTCGTGCACGTCACTGCCGTCAAGGAAGCGGGGATGCTGACGCTGACGGAAGGACAGAAGGTCTCGTTCGAGCTCAAGACCGAACGGGGCAAGACAGCTGCCGGCTCGCTCAAGCTGATCTGAGCCGGCCGAACGCATGAGAACGGCGAGGCCACCGCCGGCCCGGCCGCAATGACGGCTGTGCTCGCTAGTGGAAGGCTCGTCGCGGTGCTGCAGGCCGCGCGGCCGGATCGCTCCGACGCTGGTTTCGTCACGTCGCCCGCCGATCATCTCGATCTCGATCATCACGGTATTCCAGGCGACCGTCATCACGGTGCGACGCGTCGTGCCGGCGCGCGCGAGCCCTGGCTGCCGCGAGGAACCGTGCTGCGCAACGATCGGCAGCTCTCGGCGCTGTGTCCGGACGAACTCGCCGAGATCGCCGCTTCGCTCGCGATCGAGGCGCTGCTGCCGCAATGGATCGGCGGCAACCTCGCGGTCGAGGGATTGCCGGGCTTCTCGCAGATCGCGCCGGGCAGTCGGCTCGCGATCGGCGGTGCTTGGGGCGGCAGGGGCCGCTTCGACGGCAAGGCCGTCCTGCGCGTCGAGGCCTACAATTCTCCGTGTCGGCTGTCAGGGCGAGCTATCGCGGCGGCCACCGGTCGGCCGGAGCTCGAATTTTCCTTCGTCAAGGCGGCGGCGCGCTTGCGCGGAGTCGTGCTGTCGGTCGATCTGCCGGGACGGATCGCGCCCGGCGATGCCGTGGTCGTGCTGAAGCCGATGCAGGGCTGAGCCGTCGGCCCGGCCTACCGCGCAAAGCGCCTTGCGCCGGCGACGCAGGCCACCACCGCGATGGAGGTCGCCACCATCTGCCAGCCGACGGTTTCGCCGAGCAGCAAAGCCGCCAGCGACAGCCCGAAGAAGGGCTGCAGCAATTGCAATTGCCCGACCGCGGCGATGCCGCCCTGGACGAGGCCGCGATACCAGAAGACGAAGCCGATCAGCATGCTGAACAGCGAGACATAGGCGAGCCCGAGCCAGGCCGGGGTGCCCGCCTGGGCGAACGAGGCCGGCAGCGTCAGCAGCGTCAGACCGGCCATGATCGGCAGGGACAGGACCAGGGCCCAGGAGATCACCTGCCAGCCGCCGAGATGGCGCGAGAGGCGGGCGCCCTCGGCATAACCGAGGCCGCAGGCGACGATCGCGGCGAGCATCAGCAGATCACCGACCGGGGAAGCGGCGAAGCCTTGCGTCCAGGCGAAGCCGACCACGCACAGGCTGCCGAGGCCGGCGAAGACCCAGAAGGCCGGGCGCGGACGTTCGCCGCCGCGGAGCACCCCGAAGATCGCGGTCGCGAGCGGTAGCAGGCCGACGAAGACGATCGAATGGGCGGAGGTGACGTGCTGGAGGGCGAGCGCAGTAAGTAGCGGGAAGCCGACGACGACGCAGAGCGCGACCACGGCGAGCGGCAGAAGGTCCGCGGGCTCCGGTCGCTTCTGCCTGAGCGCGAGCAGGAGCACGAGTCCCAACAGTCCGGCGATGGCGGCGCGCGCCACCGTCAGGAAGATCGGGTCGAAATCGGCCACGGCGACGCGCGTCGCCGGCAGCGAGCCGCTGAAGATGAGGACGCCGATGAAGCCGTTGAGCAAGCCGTTCGCAGTCTTGTCCATGATGCCTCCTGCGGCTCGTCTGCATGTCGCGAGAGGTCACAGATTTCCAGAGACAGTCCAATACAGTTCGGGCAAACTGTCCTGATGCTGGAAGCAGTACAGGTTAAGGAAGCAGCCGAGCTGCCTGGCGCCGACGACACGCTCGTCGGGCGCGTCATGGCGACGATCCGGCAGCGCATCGCCGGCCGGACCTTGGCGCCCGGCGCCAAGCTCCCTTCGATCCGTGGGCTCGCCGAGAGCATGGGCGTGTCGAAATCGACGGTGGTCGAAGCCTATGAGCGGCTCGCTGCCGAGGGGGCTATCCAGGCGAGGCGCGGCTCCGGCTTCTATGTCCGGCGCCTGCCGCCACTCTCGCTTGCCGACGTCGCCCCGAAGCTCGACCGGGCTGTCGATCCGCTCTGGATCTCCCGGCAATCGCTCGATGCGGGCGAGGGGGCTTTGCGGCCGGGTTGTGGCTGGCTGCCGCCCGACTGGATGCCGGAGGCTTCGATCCGCCGAGCGTTGCGCCGGCTCGGCCGGGCCGATGCGGCGACGCTGGCCGAGTACGGCACGCCGCTGGGCCTGCCTGCGCTGCGTCGGCTTCTCGCCAATCGCCTCGCCGAGCGCGGTGTCGAGGCCTCGCCCGACCAGATCGTCCTGGCGGAGTCCGGCACGCAGGCGATCGACCTCGTCTGCCGGTTCCTGCTCGAGCCCGGCGATACCGTGCTGGTCGACGATCCCTGCTACTTCAATTTCCAGGCATTGCTGCGCGCCCATCGCGCTCGCATCGTCAGCGTGCCCTACACGCCGTCGGGGCCCGATCTCGCTCTGTTCGCGCAGGCGCTGACCGAGCACCGGCCGCGGCTCTACATCACCAATTCGGCCCTCCACAATCCGACGGGCGCGACGCTGTCGGCGGCGACCGCGCACCGCCTGCTCAAGCTCGCCGAGCAGGCGGGCCTGACCATTGTCGAGGATGACATCTTCGGCGATCTCGAGCCGGAATCCGCGCCGCGCCTCGCCGGGCTCGACGGGCTGGAGCGGGTGATCCAGATCGGCAGCTTCTCGAAGACGCTGTCGGCTTCGGTGCGCTGCGGCTACATAGCTGCGCGGCGCGACTGGATCGAGGGGCTGACCGATCTCAAGGTCGCGCTCTCCTTCGGCGGCGGGCGGCTCGCGGCCGAGCTGGTGCTCGACCTCCTCAAGGACGGCAGCTATCGCCGGCATGTCGAGGGGCTGCGCCAGCGGCTTGCCCGCGCCATGGCGGAGACGACCGGCCGACTGGCTGCGCTCGGCATCGAGCCCTGGCTGACGCCGCGCGGCGGCTTGTTCCTCTGGTGCCGGCTGCCGGGCGAGCTCGATGCGGGGGAGATCGCTCGGCAGGCGCTCGCCAAAGGGGTCGTGCTCGCGCCCGGCAACGCCTTCAGCCTGTCGCAGACGGCGCGGCATTTCATGCGCTTCAACGTGGCGCAGGCCGCCGATCCCAGGATTCTCAGCGTGCTGCGCGCGACGATGCGGGCGGGCGTGCGATAGCAATCAAGGGCAGGGGGCGGTGAGGACGGGAATGAGGGCCCGCGCTCGCCAGCAGAATCGCGACGGCGCTGCTTTGCCCTGGCAATCAGCGGTGGTCCCTTGCCGTGCCTCTACCCAATCTCAGAGGGGTGCGCGTTTGTTTGATCCGTCTGTATCGACTGGAATATAGGACACTGCAGGCTTGCATCATTCCCGTTTCTGACATAAAGATATCTTTATATCTTTTACAGATTTTCGAGGCGCTCGCCGGTGACCCGCCGCTTCCACCATTCGCTGCCGACCCTGCTGGCCTCGCTGCGTGCGGCGGGCGAGGAAACGCGTTTGCGAATCCTGGCGCTGCTGGCGGAAGGTGAGCTCTCGGTCTCCGATCTCACAGATATTCTCGGCCAGTCGCAGCCGCGCATTTCGCGGCACCTCAAGCTGATGGCCGAGGCCGGCCTGCTGCGGCGCTCGCGCGAGGGGGCCTTCGCCTTCTTCCGGCTTGACGATGCGACGCCGGGTGGCGCGCTGGCATTGTCGCTCGCCCGCGACCTCGATTCGGCCGATCCGGTTCTCGCCGCCGATCGGGAGCGGCTCGCGGCGGTGCGCGCGACCCGTTCCGCCGCCGCCCAATCCTATTTCGCCAATGTCGCGCGCGAATGGGACCAACTGCGTTCGCTGCACGTCTCCGATGCCGCGGTCGAGGCTGCGGTCGAGGCCGCGGTCGGCGATCAGCCGCTGCAGGCCCTACTCGATCTCGGCACCGGCACCGGGCGCATGCTGGAGCGGCTGGCGCCGAAGGCGGCGCGCGCGGTCGGCGTCGATGCCAGCCACGCCATGCTGGCGGTGGCGCGGGCCAACCTTGAGAAGGCGGGTTTGTCGCGGGTCGAGCTCCGGCAGGGCGATATCTACGCGCTGCCCTTCGCGCGCGGTTCCTTCGACCTGGTGATCGTGCACCAAGTGCTGCATTTCCTCGACGATCCGGCCCGTGCCTTGCGCGAGGCGGCGGCGCTTCTTGCTCCGGGCGGGCGGCTGATCCTGGTCGACTTCGCGCCGCACGAAATGGAATTCCTGCGCACCGAGCACGCTCATCGCCGGCTCGGCTTCGAGAAGGACGAGATTCTCGGCTGGTTCGCCGAGGCCGGCCTGGAATGCGATCTCGCCGAGGAGATCACGGCCGCCGACGGCGGAAGCGGCCAGCTCGGCGTCATGCTCTGGCGCGGCCGCGACCGGCGCCTCCAGGGCGATTTCCCCCTTCGTCAGTTCGATCGTGAGGTTGCGTGATGAACGCTTTCCGCCCCAGCCGGCATGGTTCGCGCCGTCCGCGCGTCTCCTTCGAGTTCTTCCCGCCGAAGAACGAGGAGATGGAGGTCAGCCTCTGGGAGAACGTGCGCCGTCTGGAGCCGCTCGGACCTGCCTTCGTCTCGGTGACCTATGGCGCCGGTGGCTCGACCCGCGAGCGCACCCACAACACGGTCAAGCGCATGGTCGACGAGACCAGCCTGAAGCCGGCGGCGCATCTGACCTGCGTCTCCGCCTCGTGTGGCGAGGTCGACGAGGTCATCCGCGCCTATTGGGCGGCCGGCGTGCGCCATATCGTGGCGCTCCGTGGCGATCCGGCCGGCGGGCTCGGCACGGTCTACGAGCCGCATCCGCAGGGCTATCACCAGACCTCGGACCTCGTCGCCGGCATTCGCAAGGCCGGCGATTTCGAGGTCACGGTCTCGGCCTATCCGGAGAAGCATCCCGAGGCTGTCTCGCTCGACGCCGATATCGACGCGTTGAAGAAGAAGGTCGATGCCGGCGCGACCCGGGCCATCAGCCAGTTCTTCTTCGATAACGACGTTTATTTCCGCTATCTCGACAAGGTCCGCGCGCGCGGCATCGAGATCCCGATCCTGCCGGGCATCGTTCCCGTGCAGAACTTCAAGCAGACCGCCGGCTTTGCCCGCAAAACCGGGGCGAGCGTGCCGCAATGGCTGGCCGATCGCTTTGAGGGGCTGGAGGACGATCCGGCGACGCGCCGACTGGTCGCCGCCGCCGTCTGCGCCGAGCAGGTGCTCGACCTGATCGACCGCGGCGTCTCGGACCTGCATTTCTACACGATGAACAAGGCCGACCTCGTCTATGCGATCTGCCATCTCGTCGGGCTGAAGCCGGAGAAGGCGCAAGCGCAGCAGGTCGCGGCGGAGTGACGTCGTCATTGCGAGCGTAAGCGAAGCAATCCAGGAGCGGCAGAGTTCCATTTTCCCCTGGATTGCTTCGTCGCTACGCTCCTCGCAATGACGGGAAGGGCGCTACGAGCGCCGCAAAGAACCGAGACGAAAGCGTTCCCGATGTCCGACTACAAGCCCACTCCCGCCGACGGCGCCGAGATCGAGCGCGCGCTGCGCCAGGCCGCTTCCGAGCGCATCCTCGTGCTCGACGGCGCAATGGGCACGCAGATCCAGAACCTGAAGCTCTCCGAGGCCGATTTCCGCGGCGAGCGCTTCAAGGGCTGGAACCACGACCTCAAGGGCAATAACGACCTGATCGCGCTGACGCTGCCCGAGGCACTGCGCGACATCCATCTCGCCTATTACCGGGCCGGTGCCGACATCGTCGAGACCAACACCTTCTCCGGCACCTCGATCGCCCAGGCCGATTACGGCATGGAAGCGATCGTCTACGAGCTCAACGTCGAATGCGCCCGCATCGCCCGCGAGGCCGCCGAGATCGCCCGCAAGGAGGACGGTCGTCGCCGCTTCGTCGCCGGCGCGATCGGCCCGACCAACCGCACCCTCTCGATCTCGCCGGACGTCAACAATCCCGGCTTCCGGGCGGTCACCTTCGACCAGGTGCGCGATTCCTACGCCGAGCAGGTGCGCGGCCTGATCGATGGCGGCTCCGAATTGCTGCTGATCGAGACGATCTTCGACACGCTCAACGCCAAGGCGGCGATCGTCGCGATCCAGGAGGTCTTCCGCGAGAAGGGCTCGAAGCTGCCGGTGATGATCTCCGGCACGATCACCGACCTCTCCGGCCGCACGCTCTCGGGCCAGACGGTCGAGGCCTTCTGGAATGCGGTGCGCCATGCCGACCCGCTGACGATCGGCCTCAACTGCGCCCTCGGCGCCCGCGAGATGCGCGCCCATATCAAGGACATGTCGCGCGTCGCCGGCACCCTGGTCTGCGCCTATCCCAATGCCGGCCTGCCCAACGAGTTCGGCCTCTATGACGAGCGGCCGGAAGCGACCGCCAAGATGCTGGCCGAGTTCGCCGATGCCGGCTTCGTCAACATGGTCGGCGGCTGCTGCGGCACGACGCCCGATCATATCCGTGCCATTGCAGAGGCGGTTGCCGGGAAGGCGCCGCGCGCCGTACCGGAACCCAAGCCCTATCTCAGGCTCGCCGGTCTCGAGCCGTTCACGCTCGACGAGACTATTCCGTTCGTAAACGTCGGCGAGCGCACCAACGTCACCGGCTCGGCCAAGTTCCGCAAGCTGGTCACGGCCGGCGATTATGCCGCCGCACTCGACGTCGCGCGCGAACAGGTCGCCAATGGCGCGCAGGTCATCGACATCAACATGGACGAGGGCCTGCTCGATTCCGAGAAGGCGATGACCGAGTTCTGCAACCTGATCGCCTCGGAGCCGGACATCTCCCGCGTGCCGATCATGGTCGACTCGTCGAAGTTCCATGTGATCGAAGCCGGCCTGAAGACGATCCAGGGCAAGCCGATCGTCAATTCGATTTCGATGAAGGAGGGCGAGGAGGCTTTCCTCGAGCACGCCCGTATCTGCCGGCAATACGGCGCGGCCGTCGTCGTGATGGCCTTCGACGAGACCGGCCAGGCCGACACCTATGAGCGCAAGATCGAGATCTGCACACGCGCCTACAAGCTCTTGACCGAGGTCGCGGGCTTCCCGCCCGAGGACATCATCTTCGACCCCAACATCTTCGCGGTGGCGACCGGCATCGAGGAACACGACAACTACGGCAACGACTTCATCAACGCGACCCGCACGATCCGCGAGACGCTGCCGCATGCGCATATCTCCGGCGGCGTCTCGAACCTGTCCTTCTCGTTCCGCGGCAATGAGAAGGTCCGCGAGGCGATGCACTCGGTCTTCCTGTACCATTGCATCAAGGTCGGCATGGACATGGGCATCGTGAATGCCGGCCAGCTCGGCAGCTACGATGACCTCGACCCGGAACTGCGCGAGCTCTGCGAGGACGTTGTCCTCAACCGCCGCAAGGATTCCACCGAGCGGCTGCTCGAAGCGGCGCCGCGCTTCAAGGGCGATGGCTCGGCGGCGGTCTCGGGCAAGGACCTCGCCTGGCGCGAGGCCGATGTGCACAAGCGGCTCGAGCACGCGCTGGTCAACGGCATCACCGAGTTCATCGACCGCGATACCGAAGAGGCGAGGGCGCAGGCCGAAAAGCCGCTGCATGTCATCGAAGGGCCGCTGATGGCCGGCATGAACGTGGTCGGCGACCTGTTCGGCGCCGGCAAGATGTTCCTGCCGCAGGTGGTGAAGTCGGCCCGCGTGATGAAGCAGGCCGTCGCCTATCTCATGCCGTACATGGAAGAGGAGAAGCGCCTCAATGGCGGTGCCGAGCGTTCGGCCGCCGGCAAGGTGCTGATGGCGACGGTGAAGGGCGACGTCCACGACATCGGCAAGAACATCGTCGGCGTCGTGCTCCAGTGCAACAATTACGAGGTCATCGACCTCGGCGTGATGGTGCCGACGCAGAAGATCCTCGACACCGCGCGCAAGGAGAAGGTCGACATCATCGGCCTGTCGGGGCTGATCACGCCCTCGCTCGACGAGATGGTCACAGTCGCCGCCGAGATGGAGCGCGAAGGCTTCGACATCCCGCTCCTGATCGGCGGGGCGACGACGAGTCGCGTCCATACGGCGGTGAAGATCCACCCTGCCTACAACCAGGGCCAGGCGGTCTACGTCACCGACGCCTCGCGCGCGGTCGGCGTCGTCTCCAGCCTGCTCTCGCAGGAGCAGAAGGGGCCTTACGTCGAGGGCCTCCAGGCCGAATACGAGAAGGTCGCCGCCGCCCATCGCCGCTCCGAGGCCGAGAAGCAGCGCCTGCCGCTCACCAAGGCGCGCGCCAACGCCTTCAAGCCGAACTGGGCCGGCTACCAGCCGCCGAAGCCGACCTTCCTCGGCACGCGCGTCTTCCGCAGCTACGATCTCGCCGAGCTCGTGCCGCTGATCGACTGGACGCCGTTCTTCCAGACCTGGGAGCTGAAGGGCCGATACCCTGCGATCCTCGAAGACGAGAAGCAGGGCGAGGCGGCGCGCGCGCTCTGGGACGATGCGCAGGCGATGCTGAAGCGCGTCGTCGAGGAGCGCTGGTTCAATCCGAAGGCGGTGATCGGCTTCTGGCCGGCCAACGCCGTCGGCGACGATATCCGCCTCTATACCGGCGAGAGCCGGCAGGAGAAGCTCGCGACCTTCCACGGCCTGCGCCAGCAGCTTTCCAAGCGCGACGGCAAGCCCAACATGTGCGTCTCGGACTTCGTCGCGCCGGAGGGCGGTTCGCCCGACTATATCGGCGCCTTCGTGGTGACCTCGGGCGCGGAAGAGGAGCGCATCTCCGAGCGCTTCGCCCGCGACAACGATGATTATCGCTCGATCATGGTCAAGGCGCTGGCCGACCGCATCGCCGAGGCCTTCGCGGAGCGCATGCACCAGCGTGTCCGGACCGAGTTCTGGGCCTATGCGCCGGACGAGAACTACTCGAACGAGGATCTGATCCGCGAGGAATACCAGGGCATCCGCCCGGCGCCGGGCTATCCTGCCCAGCCCGACCATACCGAGAAGGCGACGCTGTTCGAGCTTCTCCAGGCCGAGCGCCGGGTCGGCGTCAAGCTGACCGAGAGCTATGCGATGTGGCCGGGTTCCTCGGTCTCCGGACTCTATCTCTCGCACCCGGACGCTTATTACTTCGGCGTCGCCAAGGTCGAGCGTGACCAGGTCGAGGACTATGCGGCGCGCAAGGGCATGGACATTCGCGAAGTCGAGCGCTGGCTGGCGCCGATCCTGAACTACGACACAAGCGCCTATACGCTTGAGGCAGCGGAGTGATCAGCCGCCTCGCTGCGCGTGCGGCGAGGCGCTGTCATGGGGCCAGGAACTCCTCGGCGGCGAAATCGACGAAGGCCCGCAGTTTCGGCGAGGCGTAGCGGCTGGCGGGCCACATCACGCTGAGCTTGGTCTGCGCCTCGACATAGCTTTCGAGAATGCGGACGAGCGAGCCGCGCTGCAGGTGCTCGGCGACGGATAGATCGGGAACGCAGGCGATGCCGAGCCCGCTTTCGGCGAGGCCGATCTGCGCTTCGAGCGCGTTCGTCACCACGCTGGGCTGGATCTCGACCTGCGCGGGCTCGCCCTGCCTGGACAAGGGCCATTGGTGGAGCTTGCCGGTGTTGGCGAAGCGGTAGACGAGGCAGGCGTGCCGGGCGAGATCTTCCGGCGTCTCCGGCTTGCCCATCCTGCGGAAATAGTCGGGTGAGCCGACCAGCGCCTGGCTGAAATGGCCGAGCGTGCGGGTCATCAGCCGGGAATCGGCGTGCTCGCCGGTGCGGAGCACCACGTCGAAACCCTCGCCGATGACGTCTACAACCCGGTCAGTGGCATCGAGTTCGAGTTCGATCTCGGGGTGGCGCCGTTTGAAGGCCGCGAGCTTGGCCATCGGGATCATGCTCATCGACGGCAGGCTGACGCGCAGCTTGCCCTGCGGCGTCGCCCGGCTGCGCGACAATTCGAGCTCGGCGGCTTCGTATTCGCAGAGAATGCGGCGGCAGCGTTCGAGGAACATCGCGCCCTCCGGCGTCAGCGTGACGCTGCGGGTCGAGCGGTGGAACAGCCTTGCGCCGAGCCGCTCCTCCAGGCGCGCCACCGCCTTGCTGACGGCCGAGGCTGAGATGCCGAGCTTGCGGCCGGCCTCGGTGAACCCATCGGCTTCTGCCGCATGCACAAAGGCGAATAGCGCTCCGAGACTATCCATGCGGCGGTCACCCAGTCATGACGAGAATGTCCAAAGAGTCGTGAGTTGTGTCCTGTTTTTCGCTCATTGGAAACCAGCTACCTCAAGCGCCGAACCATCTTCGAAGGCGCTACAGCCATGACATCAGCGACGAACACGATATCGGCCGGCACGAGCGAGGCGAGGCTGCCCCTGGGGGGCTTGCTGGCGCTCGCCATGGCGGCCTTCATCACGCTCCTCACCGAAATCCTGCCATCGGGGTTGCTCCCGCAAATGGCTGAGAGCCTTGGACAATCCGAGGCGCTGATCGGCCAGCTCATCACCGCCTATGCGGTCGGCTCGCTCGTCTCAGCCATTCCCTTGACGATCGCCACGCAGAGCTGGCGGCGGCGCACGCTGTTGCTGCTCGCCATCGCCGGTTTTGCCGTCGTCAACACGGTGACGGCGATCTCCGACAGCTACGCCATCACGCTGGCCGCCCGTTTCGTCGCCGGCATGAGCGCCGGGCTGCTCTGGGCGCTGGCGGCCGGCTATGCCGCGCGCATGGTGCCCGAGCATCTGCAGGGGCGCGCGATCGCGATCGCCATGGTCGGAGCGCCGCTCGCCCTCTCGCTCGGCATTCCGGTGGGCACCTTCCTCGGCACCCTTGTGGGCTGGCGCTGGACCTTCGGCGCGATGAGCGGGCTGACGGTGCTCCTTGTCGTCTGGGTTCTGGCCAGCGTGCCCGATTATCCCGGCCAGAAGCGGGGGCAGGAATTCGGGCTGAAGGCGGTGTTCACGCTGCCGGGCGTACGGCCTGTCCTGTTCGTGGTCTTCGCCTATGTGCTCGCCCACAACACGCTCTACACCTATATCGCGCCGTTCCTGGAGCCGGCCGGCATCAAGGAGCGGACCGATGTCGTGCTGCTGGTCTTCGGCCTGGCCTCGCTGCTCGGCATCTGGATCACCGGCGCCCTGATCGATCGCTGGTTGCGCGAGCTGGTTCTGGCGAGCGTCGCGTTGTTCGGCCTTTCCGCATTGGCCCTCGGAATCGCGGGTACCATGCCTGGCGTGATCTATGGCGCGGTCGCCGTCTGGGGACTGGCCTTCGGCGGGGCCGGGACGCTGTTCCAGACCGCTTCCGCCAAGGCGGCGGGCCGCGCGGCCGATGTCGCCCAGTCGATGCTGGTGACGACCTGGAATCTCGCCATCGCCGGCGGCGGCATACTCGGCGGCCTATTGCTGAGCGGGTTTGGAGTCACACCGTTCCCGTGGGTGCTGGCGGCGCTTCTGATCGCGACATTCGCGGTCGCATGGGGCGCAAGAAGCGATGGCTTCCGCGCTGCCAAGGTCCGCTAGTTCCGCTGCTGAGCAGGCTGTGCCTAGTCGGAGGATACCCCGATGCGGCTCAGCCTGGTTCCTGCTTCGGGTGATGCGGGTGGGCCTCGGCCGAAGCAGGGCTGCATCAGCATGGAAAAGCCCTCCTGCCCGGCGCAGGCCGCCGGTCATCGGGTTTAGTCATAGAACACCGCTGCGTGCGCGAAGGCTTCAACCCCTGGCCGCGGCTTCCAGGCCGGCGATGTCGAGCTTGACCATCTTCAGCATCGCCTCTGCGACGCGTTTCGCCTTGGCGCGGTCGGGATCGCGGACCAGTTCGATCAGCCGCTTCGGCACGATCTGCCAGGACAGCCCCCAGCGATCCCGAAGCCAGCCGCACTGCTCGATCATGCCGCCCGCGCCGAGCGCGTCCCAGAGACGGTCGATCTCGGCCTGCGTCTCGCATTCGACGACGATCGAGAAGGTGTGGTTGAAGCTGTCGGAGCGTGCCGCCTCGAAGGCCTGGTAGCGCTGGCCGCCAATGGTGAAGGTGGCGATCTTGACGCTCTCGGCCGGCCCGCTGGGCGAGTCCGCCGGCAGGGCGCTGGCCCATTCGCGCGCCGAGTTCGGAATGAGCGAGGTATAGAGGCTGATCGCTGCTTCCATGTCCTTCTCGAACCAGAGATTCTGGGTGACTTTCATCGCCGGCCTCCTTCCTGTGACGTCAGGCCGATACTGGCCCCTCAGTCCAAGGACGGTCGAGAGCGGAAGGTTCCGACAGGACGCAGCCGTTTTTCGAAATGGCCTTCTCCGGCGGGCACCCCTCGGTGCTTCGGGGGATGAAGCGCGGAGTTCGCCATGGCGCGCCGGAATGCCCGCCGATGGGTGTCGGCACGCGGCGCTATTGCCGTTATTGCAAATGCGTCTCAATGACAACATATTGATAACATTAATCAATTGACATTTTTTGGTCTGTTCTTTAGCTCCTGGCGGGACGGGGAGTAGCGGCGCGCAGAGGCGCGCGGTCGCATCAACACGCTCGCGGCGAGGACTGCGTGGTGCGACCAGCCGAGTGAACTCGGCCAAGCGAGACCGTGGCGGTGTGCCTTGCGGACAAGGCCCGAAATCCGTCCGGTCCTTCGTCCGCGCAAGAGAAAGTCATGTCACCCGTTTCCATAGCCGTTCTCGCCGTCGGCATGTCCGTCGACGCCCTGCTCGCTTCCATCGGGCGTGGCGCCGCATCGCGCCGGCCGCGTTTCGCCGAGGCACTCCGCACCGGTGCGATCTTCGGAGTCGTCGAGGCGATCACTCCGCTGATCGGCTGGGCGGCGGGCCTGGCGGCGAGCCAGTATGTGGCGGCCATCGACCACTGGATCGCATTCATCCTGCTCGGCATCGTCGGCGGGCGCATGGTCCTGGATTCGCTGAAGCCTGCCGAGGAGCGCTCCGCCTCGGCTCAGGACAACTCGCTCTGGGCGCTGATGGCGACGGCGATCGGCACCAGCATCGACGCCATGGCGGTCGGCGTTTCCCTGGCCTTCCTCGACGTGAACATTCTGGTCGTCGCACTGGCGATCGGCTTTGCGACATTCCTGATGTCGACCGGCGGCATGATGGCCGGCAACCTGATCGGCGCCACATTCGGCCGGTGGGCCGAGCGTGTCGGAGGCATGGCGCTCGTCTGCCTTGGGCTTTCGATCCTGTTCAGCCACCTGCTCGAGGGCTGACGCCGTAACTTCCGGACACCGGGGATCCGTGCCGGGTCCTCGGCCTCAAACCACCCGCAGCACGTCAGCGCCGGCCGCCTGCATCGCTGCCTTCGCATCCCGCACGGGGGCGCCGTAGAGGCGCAGGCAGTTCCGGCCCGCCGTCTTGGCGATGTAGAGGGCGGCGTCAGCCTCGGCGAAGCGCCGTTCCGGATCGTGCAGCAGGCCGGGCTGCAGCAGGGTCGCGCCGATCGAGGCGCTGATTTCGATCGTGTTTTTGTGCCAGGTGACCGGACGCGCCAGCGCCTTCTGCGCCTCCTCCAGGCGGTGGAGCAGATAGGGACGACCACCTGCCGAGCAGAGCAGCAGGGCGAACTCGTCACCGCCGATTCGGGCAACGATCGCGGCATCGCTTAGCGAGGTTTCCAGCCGCATCGCCAGTTGCCGCAGGCATTCGTCGCCGGCGGCATGGCCGAAGCGGTCGTTGATCGGCTTCAGGTTGTCGAGATCGACGATGGCGAGGAGGCCGAGCGCGCAGCCGTCGCCGAGACTGCGACGCAGGTCGGAGAGCTGCATTTCGAAGGCGCGGCGGTTGGCGAGGCCGGTCAGCGGATCGCTGTAGGCGAGCCGGCGCAGCCCCTGCCACATGTCCTTCTCGCTGGTGATGTCCTGCTTGGCGCCGTGGATACGGACGGGGCGACCATGCTCGTGCGTGATGGAGGCGGAGAGGCGCATCCAGCGCTCGGCTCCCGCGGCCGAGCGAATCCGGGCATCCATGACGAAGCTCTGGCCGCTGGTGATCAGCCGGCCACGCAGGCGCTCCATCTCGGCGCGGGACTCGTTGTGATAGAGGTCGACGGTCGAAGGCCGGTGCAGCGTCGAGCCGCGTGGCAGGCCGAACAGGTCGTAGACACCGTCGGTCCAGCAGAGCTGCGTCGTCCTGAGGTCGCATTCCCAGGCACCGAGCCGCGCCAACAGGGTAGCCTGATCGTAGAGGCGCCTTGCCTGGCCGTCGGAGAGCTGATCGCGGTTCAACGACTTTCTCGCATGCATCGCCGCGGCAGGGCGCTGCTTCTGGGGGCGATGTGCGACCAAGCTAGGCGAAAATGGTTAACGCTTGCCTGACTCGCCCCCCTGGCGTGGACTATTCCCGCCTGAGCGCCTCGATCGGGTCCAGCCGTGCCGCCTGCCGTGCCGGGTAGAAGCCGAAGAAGACGCCGATCAGCCCGGAGACCCCGACCGCGATCAGGATGGTCTCCACCGAGATCACGAAGGGCCAGCCGGCGAAGCGGGCGATCGCCGTCGCGGCGCCGACGCCGAGGGCGATGCCGACGGCGCCGCCGATGGTGGCGAGCGTCGTCGCCTCGATCAGGAACTGCGAGAGCACGTCGCGCTGGCGGGCGCCGACGGCGAGCCTGAGGCCGATCTCGCGGGTGCGCTCGGTCACCGAGACCAGCATGATGTTCATGATGCCGATGCCGCCGACCAGCAGCGAGACGCCGGCGACGGCGGCGAGCAGCCAGGAGAGGGTGCTTGCGGCGGCGGTCGCGGTGTTGGCGATCTCGGTCAGGTTGCGGACGATGAAGTCGTCATCCTGGTCCTCGGTGAGGCGATGGCGCTGGCGCAGCAAGGCGCGGGTCTGCTCGATGCCGGGGTTGATCGCCGGCTCGCTGGCGAACTTGACCATGATGGTCTGCACAGAGCGGTCGCGGGCATAGTTGCGGCCGACGATGCGGCGCCGGCCGGTGTCGAGCGGCACGAAGATGACGTCGTCCTGATCTTGCCCAAGCGCCGACTGACCCTTCGCGGCCATCACGCCGATGACCTTGAAGGGCACGTTGCGGATGCGGAACATCTGGTCGAGCGGATCGGAGTCGCCGAACAGGTTGCGCGCCACGGTCTGGCCGATGATGGCGACGATCTCGCCCCGGCGAATCTCCTCAGGCTCGAACAGCCGGCCCTCAGCGAGGCCCCATTCGCGGGCGGTGAAGAAATCGAGATCGGTCGCGGTGATCATCGTCGACCAGTTGGTCCCGGCATAGACCGCCTGGGCGCGGGTGGTGATCACCGGTGCGGCGGCGACGACGTCCTCGACCTCGTTGACGACGGCGCGGGCATCCTCGTCGGTCAGGGTCGAGGAGGCGCCGGCACCGAGCCGGACGCCGCCCTGGGTGACGTTGCCCGACTGGATGATGGCAAGATTGGCGCCGAGCGACTTGATCTGGCTGTCGACGCGTTCGCGCGCCCCCGAACCGATCGCGACCATGGCGATCACCGCGGCGACGCCGATGATGATGCCGAGCATGGTCAGCGCCGAGCGCAGCGCATTGGCGCCGATGGCGGAGAGGGCGGAGCGAATGGCTTCCAGCAGGCTCATTCGGCGGCCTCCGGCAAGGGGGCGGCCGTGTCGTGCTCGGCAAGCGCGGCCCGCGCATCGGCCGGTTCCTGGCGGTTGTCGGCGATGACATGACCGTCGCGGAAGCGTACGACCCGGCGGGCGTGGCGGGCGACCTCGGCGTCGTGCGTGACGAGCACGACGGTGACACCCTCGCGATTGAGGTCCTGGAAGAGGGCGAGGATTTCCAGCGCAGTGCGGCTGTCGAGCGCGCCGGTCGGCTCGTCGGCGAGCAGCAGGCGCGGCTGGTTGACGAGGGCGCGGGCGATGGCAACCCGCTGCTGCTGACCGCCGGAAAGCTGCATCGGCCGGTGATGGGCGCGCTCGGCGAGGCCGACCCGGCCGAGCGCGGCGAGCGCCCGCTCGCGGCGTGCCTTGCGGTCGACGCCGGCATAGACCATCGGCAATTCGACATTGGCGCACGCATCGACGCGCGGCAGCAGGTTGAACTGCTGGAAGACGAAACCAAGCTTGCGGTTGCGCAGTTCGGCGAGCCCGTCGCCCGAAAGCGTCTCGACTTCGACGCCGTCGAGCCGGTACTGGCCGCCGGTCGGCCGGTCGAGGCAGCCGATCAGGTTCATGAAGGTCGACTTGCCGGAGCCGGAGGGGCCCATCACTGCGACGAGATCGCCGGCCTCGATGTCGAGGTTGACCCGGTCGAGCGCGGTGACGCGGCCGGAATCGAGATCGTAGACCCGGGAGAGCGCGCGTGCCTCGATCAGGGCCATCGCCGGCGCCTCAGAACAGCCGCGGGCCGCGCGGGGCGGGACCGCGGCTGTTCTGAGGCGCCGGCGATGGC